>CAMWPE010000127.1 GCA_947176055.1 uncultured Desulfovibrio sp. | reverse complement strand
TTAAAATAAAAAGAAAAAAATCTCCGCCGCCCGACCGGCTCAATCGCCTGGCGAAATTGATCTCGCGAAAAAAAACGCCGATAAAACGTCGCTCGCGTATCCCCCCTCGAAAAAGTCCAACGGCCCTCGCCAAAAGGGCGCGACTGTGTCCTTATGGACCTGCGTCGGCGGCATGGGCCTCTGCCTTGCCCTGGGTCTCTATCTCGGAACATTGATTCCTATGATCCGGGAAGAAGGGACGGCCGCGAGAATTCCTCCTGAAATACCCATGAGCGCTCCGAACGTCTCCGAAAAACCCAGGGAATTACCGGCGACTGGCGAAAACGACCGCAAACAGGCCAGACTCCTTGAAGAAACGGCTCGCCATCCCGGCGACGTCCGCGTCTGGACAGATCTGGGCAATTTTTATTTTGACGCCATGAATTTTGGCGAAGCTATCAAAGCTTATGAAAAAGCCCTCGCTATTAATCCGGACAATCCCGACGTCCTTACCGATTTAGGCATTATGTACAGGGAAACGGACCAGTTCGGAAAAGCCCTCGACAATTTTCGCAAGGCTTCGTCAATCGATCCCGCCCATCAAAATTCGCTTTATAACGAAGGCATAGTTCAAGCGGCGGATCTGCACAACGCGGAGGCGGCCATCCAGGCCTGGGAAAAATTATTGCGGATTAATCCCGACGCCCGCTCTCCCGAGGGCGTCCCCGTTTCGGAACAAATCAAAAAACTACGAAAATAACGGGCGATTAATATGACGCTGCTCCATCGGTCGAAAGGCAAATATTTAGTCGCGTTTATCGCGCTATGCTTATGCGCGATCCTATGCGGAGAATCGCGCGCCGCCCGGGAACATATTCAAGGCGCCACGGAATCGGGCGGAGACCCCGTCCCCCTGTTGCCTTTTCTGGAATATTACCTTGACGACTCGATGAGCATGGATATAGACGAAGCCGCGTCGCCCGGCGTCGCCTCCTCCTACAAACCGCTGGTTCTGGATGAATTACCCTTGACCGAAGCCGTGACATGGTTGCGTTTCACCATTTCCGCTTTGGAGCCTGGCGCGAGAGCAGCCGCTTTCCTGCTCGATATGGGTCAGGGCGCGCCCGGCGTTCCGTTGCTTTACACGCCGGAAAAAAACGAATTGTCGGGGGCTCTGGAGTGGCAGGAAAACTTGCCGGCGCAAAGAAACATTTTCCTTCTGCCGGAAGCGGGGCATGAGCCCATAACCTGCTATATCCGTATCGACGGTTTGCCTGGCGTCTGGTTCTCCCCAATGATCCGCACGCCTCAAAACGCGGCCAGCAACTGGGGAAGCCTTGCCCGGACAGGCGCTATTCTGGCTCTGGCCATAGTCATGCTTTTCTGTCTGCCTCGCGGCCTGGGCGAACGAGGACAGTGGCGAATCTGGACATCTCTCTTTGTGGCCGTCGCCCTGGCGCAGGCTCTGCTTGGAATGCCCCCCGTAAGCGGAGCGACAAGCATGCGCGTTCTCGGAGCGGTGCTCGCGCCTGGCATAGCGCTCATGTTGGTGCCCCATATCGGCAGACATTTGCTTCGCGGCCGCGAAAACTCCCGTGCCATTGATATCCAGCTCTTTATTCTATCCTTCCCTGGCGCCGCTATCGCTCTCTTGCCTCTTGCGCCCGGTTGGACATGGATGTTCCGCTGGCTCGATCTCTGGCCCCTTGGATGCCTGATTTTTGTGCCTACCGCGCTTGGAGCGTGGCTGATGGGAATTAACGGTTCGCGCCGTTTCCTTCTCGGTTGCCTCATTCCGCCGTTTTTCACCGCGATCGCCCTCGCCGGCCTTTTTACCGGCTTCCCGGCGTACCTGCTCTCTTCGGGCCCGCTCTGGGGAGTAGCTCTGGCGGCGATCGCGCTCGCTTCCGTAAGCTCGCAATGGGACTCGAAGACCAAAAGCAAAAATACGCCCGCGTCTGAAACGCAAGAAAATTCTCCGGCGCGAGACAACTCCGAAATCGTTATCCTCGAACATCCCCTGGACGATCCCAATTTGAGAATCGTTTCGCCAAATTTTAATATAGATTCGTCCGGTGACGGAGAACAAACGCAAATTCCCGTTCCGGGGCGCCCGGATAAACAGGGCGCGAGCGACGTCTGCGAAAGACTGGAAAAAGAAATGCGGGAGCCCATCGACGAACTGGTGCGGGAAGGCGTCGCGCTCGGACATTGCTCCCTGCCTCCGGCCGCGCGGGATCACGCCGAAAAAATGATTCAAAGCGCCAAAAGTCTCGCCGAAATTCTTGTTTCGGGTCCCATTTATCAACAGCCGGAAAAATCCGCCGCCCGACCCGGAAATTTCAACTTGCAAAAACTGTTGCGCGAAGCCAGCGACAGTATGTCCGCTCTCGCCGAAAATTCCGGCGCCGCTCTTTCCTGGCATATGCCGCCGCATCTGGAGCAGTGGTTTTACGGCGATTACGCCGGTATTCTGCAAGTTATCTCCCTGCTTCTGGAAAGCTCCATTCGCGCTTCGTCGCATGGAGCGGTGCGATTATCAGTCAAACGCGCTCCCGACAATTCCGATCCCTACTATATACAATTTACAGTGTCCGACGACGGTCAAGGAACTCCGCCCCTTGATCGTTCCTCTTTGGCGCTCGCGAAAGCCTGGGAACTCGCGGGAAGAAACAGCGGTTATCTTGATATGGAATCGGGCAGGCATGGAACTACGATAACTTTTTCCCTACGCCTGGCCCCAGCCCGCGAAGACGAAGAGCCGGATGAGGAAGAAGGCTCGCTTCATGTGGTCGTAGCCTGCGAAGACGAAGGCCAGAGAGCGGAGATTGTGAATATTCTCCGGAATCTCCCCGCCAGAATAAGCGAAGCCGCCAACGCCCGCGAAATAGCCATCAGACAAAATATCGATCCGGCTCCCCTGTTGATCACAGCGGGCAGACTCGCTTTGCCTTCGGCCGGCGACTCCGCGAGAGATTTCGCGGCTCTTGCTCAAAAGGCCGGTTATTCCAGAAGTTTCATCCTCGCCATTACCCCGGACACCAGTCAATGGCCGCTCTTGAAGACCAGCGGCTTTACTCACGCCATGACGGAGCCCATCGACGCGGAGTCGCTTCTCGATACTGTTAAAAATTTTACGCGAATATTGCTGCGCTCCAAAGAAGTCGAGCCAGCCGGCGACTCCTCCGTCGCGGAACTGCGCCTTTCGTCAGACCAGCAAAGCGATCGCGACTCGTCGCCGGAATCGCGCGTCGCGAGGGATGAGGACTTCTCGCCATCCATGATTGTGGATCAGAATCTCGACATTAATTACAATTTCGATACTCCGGACTGGCTTAATCGCGAGAGCGCCGGCCAAGAAAGACCGGCATCCCCGGATGAACTATCTCCGGACAACGGGCCGGAGCGCGAGAAACCTAAATCTTTCCCATGGCAAAACCGTCCGTTCAAAAAGGAAATAGCCGATAACCATATTGATCCGGCCGAAGAGCATGATTCCTCCCCGACCGATTCGGGAGAATGGGTAGGCGAACCTCGGCCAAGAGAAAAAAATACCCCAAATTCGTCCCCGACGCGCGAGAAAGAACGCGAAGCCTCGGAGAAAATCTCACTGGAGACCGGGAACGCCAATATAGTCGCGAACGTGGCGAAAGACGAGGCTTCGCGTCCCGACGCGAACGCCGGTTCCTCCGGAGACGACGCGAAAAAAGACGACATGGCGATTGTCGATCCCGTTATTTCCGAATTTGTCGAAACCTTGCGACAAGACATGCGCCAGGTTATCGAAGCTTTTGAACGGCGCGACGCGGAAACCGCGGAGAGAGTCACGGAAAAGATAGCGAAGGACGCCGATAATTTTGGCTTCAGGCAACTGGCCAAACTGGCGCAATGCGTGCGCAGGGCCGCCAGCGCGAATGACTTTTCTGCGATGACAGATTTATTGCCGGATCTTTCGCAAGCGGCCGAGCGTTATTGCATACATTTAACTCAAAAATATCAATAGCGACGGCGCGCGATTATCGGCGCCCCGCGATAATCCTGGCGATTCATAAAAGGAGGAATCATGTATAAGAGAGTACTTTTGCCCGTAAGCGGAGAAACCGGTTGCAAGCGCGCCCTCATCGCTTTAAGACGCGCCCTTAAAATATGCGACGGCGAAATTATTATCCTTCATGTAACCGAACCGATAGTCCAGACAGTCGGCGGCGAAGCCCGGACTGAGATGGAAGAACAGAACGAATCCAACGCCGTCATGGTCATGGGCCCGGTTATCGAAGCGTTGCAATACGCGGGCGCGCCTTTTCATATGCGCGTGGTGCCTGGCACTCCCGCCGAAACTATCAACAAGGTAGCCGACGAAGAAAACGTCGAAGCCATTGTGATGTTTACCGATGGCCGGGACGGCCTGGGCGATATGATTCTGGGTTCCATAACGGAGCGCGTGTTGCGCAATACTTCCAGGGATCTCATAGCCGTGAGAGAGAAAGCTGGGGAATAGCCAGGCATCCCCAACTTTTCAGACGCCGCGCGGAAAATCATTATAAAGTTTAAGCCCGTTTTCCGCGCGATTTTTTTCGCGCCCGCTTCAAATCGCGTCTTGTTGTTTAACGACCGCGCGCTTTTGCCAGACATTAGATGTTTGGCGAAAATAATAAATTCTTTCCTTTAATTTTCAGTCCGGAGCTTATGTGGCTTTAAAATTGATCCTGCTCGTCATTATTCATCTGATCGCGCTTGTTTTCGCCTGCCAGGCTTTACTGACCAAAAAGGATCCGCGATCGGCTCTCGGATGGACAATGGTCTTGATTTTCCTGCCAGTCATCGGCCTTATTATTTATCTGATTTTCGGTATCGGTCGCTCGCAGAGCCATGCGGAAAAGATCATGCGCAAGATCTCCGGACTGGAAAGACATTTCGCGATCAATAAAACTTGCAATGACAGATCCGATCTGGGTTCGCCGGAAGCCAATCTTCTCGCGGCGACAGCGGAAAAATTAAGCGGCGCGCCGCTCTGCGGCGGAAATAGTCTGGAAGCTCTGCATGACGGGGACGCAGCCTATCCGGCGATGCTCGAAGCCATTGAAAAAGCCAGACAGCGCGTGTTTCTCGCGACTTATATATTCAATTATGGGGTTGTCGCCAAAAAATTCATAAAAGCTCTGACCGACGCCAAAGACAGGGGCGTCGACGTGCGGGTCCTCGTCGACGGGATAGGAGCCCTGTATTCCTGGCGCAAACCGTGGAAGATCCTTCGCGAAAACGGGGTGAAAACCGTAAGATTCAGACCGCCCAGCCTTATTCCGCCACGTCTGGGCATAAACTTGCGAAGTCATCGGAAGTTGCTTGTTTGCGACGAAACAGGCTTTACCGGAGGTATGAACATAGCCGATAACGACGTGTTGAGCCTCGATCCTGATAAAAAAAATCATATTCAGGACGTGCAGTTCCGGTGCGAAGGCCCGATCGTCAATCAACTAATCAGGGCCTTTTTAATAAACTGGGGTTTCTGCTCCGGCGAAATTACCAATTTGCCAGCCTTGCGAACTCCGGATGCCGGCTCTTGCCATTGCCGCGTAATAGTCGACGGGCCCGGCAAGGATGGGGACGCTCTGCTTGACGTGCTTTGCGACGCCATAAATCTTTCCCGCAAAACCATACGCATTATGACGCCGTATTTTCTTCCTCCCGCTCCGTTGACGGAGGCTTTGCGATCGGCGGGACAAAGAGGCGTCGATACGAGAATTGTTCTCCCAGCTAAAAATAATCTGGCCTATATGAACTGGGCTATGGAAAGGATAATTCCCGATTTGCTTAAGGCCGGAGCGCGCGTGTTTTACCAAAGGCCCCCGTTCGCCCATACAAAACTCATGACCATGGACGGTTTTTATACATTGTTAGGGTCCGCCAATATGGACTCCCGCTCGCTTCTTCTAAATTTTGAATTGGAAATGGAAGTCTACGACTCCAAATTCCACGATCAGGTTTCAAAATTTATCAACGCTTCTATCAATAACGGCGAAGAACTTACCCTGTCTTATTTCCGGAATCTTTCCCTTCCGGCGAAGCTCCGCAATTCGGCGAGCTGGATTTTTTCTCCCTATTTTTGAGTAGGATCTTTTCCCCGATCGAGAAATCTTATATTCACTGTCGCCGCGAGCGCGCCGCAGATTATCAAGGCTCCGCCCAGAATCTGCGCCGCGCCCGCTGTCTCGTCCAGAACAACCTTTGCCATAATCGCCGCGAAAACAGGAAGCGTATAATACAGAATGCCCGATGTAGACGGACCCAGTTTGTCTATGGCCACTGTCCAAAGCCAGAATGCGAGAGCCGAGCAACCGATTCCGGAGTATAAAACTCCGGCGATTACGCCGGTCGTCAACGCGGGCATCCGGAGCGCGATCATCTCCCCGACGACCAGGGGCGCCGTATAACACAGTCCAAGCGCGAATACTATTATATTGAACCCAACGCTGGACACAGTTCGCGATCTTTCGCGCATGAATACCGAATAAAGAGCGAAACATAGCATGCATCCCAGAGTCCAGATATCGCCGCTTTTAAAACTCAACTCCGCGATCCTGTCCCAGCTTCCGCCGCTTATTAGCGTGAATATGCCCGATGTGGCTATGACTACGCCAAGCCATTTTTGCCAGGATATTTTTTCGCCATAAATCAGCCTTGACAATATGAGGATGGCCGCCGGAGTAAAGGGCATGATAAACGCCATATTTACGCTCCCCGTCGTTTGCCCCGCTTTATATATAAAACTATTCATAAACGTGACGCCGATAATCGCCATTAACGAAACATAACCAAAGTTTTTTTTCGCGTATTGCCAGTCATTTCTAAGTCCCTTAAGACCGAATGGAAGAATCGCGAGCAGGGCTATCGCCCAGCGCCAAAAATTAAACTGAATCGGCGGTATCTGATCGGCGAGGGCGCGGGCGGCGATAAAATTGCCGGCCCAGATAGCCGTGGCGCCCAGTCCAGCAAGGGCGCCGGCGATTTTGCCATTCATATATATCTCTATGCG
>CAMWPE010000126.1 GCA_947176055.1 uncultured Desulfovibrio sp. | reverse complement strand
ATATTTATCATCAATAATACTATCCATTGATTGCCGGAAACGCCCAGAAGGACGGCGGAGCCTTTTTCCACCAGGCCCACGGTCGATGCTACCCAGGAAAAGAGCCCGGCGCAGGTAACGACGATCATGACGATAGCCGTAGCCTGCATGCTCAAGGTAAATATTTCAAATAAAATTTTTAGGCTGGTAATTGTCTTATAAATAAAAACGCCAACAAACAAGCCGTAAAACACCGCAACCGCGGCCGCCTCGGTAGGCGTGAACACGCCTCCGTAAATGCCGCCAAGGATTACGGCGGGAGTAAGAACGCCCCAAAAAGCGTCGCGAAACGCTTTGCCTACGCTTATTTCCGGCTTGGCGCCCCGATAATTGTTTTTGCGCGAGATTATCAGGACAGCCCCCATGATAAAAAGCGCTACAATGACGCCCGGGACGAAACCGCCGGCGAAAAGCGCGGGAACGGAAATATTGGCGATGCCGCCGTAAACGATAAAAGCTATGCTCGGAGGAATAACTATAGCGAGGCCCGAAGTTACCGAGACAGTCGCGGCCGCGAAATCTTTTTTATAACCGGCTTTAACCATGCCAGGTATGAGAATAAGGCCAAGAGCCGCGACCGTAGCGGGCCCGGAGCCGCTGACAGCCCCCCAGAATGTGGCTACGGCCACCGTGGCCACCGCCAATCCTCCGGTCATCGAGCCGACGAGTGTTTCCATTAACCGCACAATTCGCGACGCGATGCCAGCCCTTTCCATGATATAGCCCGCCAAAATGAAAAAGGGGATGGCTAGCAATGGAAACTTCGCGATTCCGGCGAAAAAATTGTAAGAAAGCATATCGACGCCCATATCCCACTTCCAGGAAACGACAAGGGCGGCGAATCCCAGCGCGACGGCTATGGGCACGCGAATAATGAGGGGAACAATAAAGAGGATCAGAAGCCAGAAGGCCGGATCGCTTAAAAAACTTCCATTCAATTTAAGTATCCATGTTGCGGGAAATTACAACTTGCCTGATCGCCACTGCTCAAAATAACGTTGCAAAATTCTGAAAATAATGAGCAAAGAAAAGAGGGGAGTAGCGACAGTATATAGCCAGACAGGAATTCCCAGGGATTCCGATATAGCGTCCAGATCGTATTCGTCAATAACTTCCAGGACTCCCGTATAAAAAAGCGCGCCAAAAAAAACAAGACAGATTATGAAACCTATCACATAACAAGCGCGCCTTCCGTTTTTTGGGAGCGCCTGATAAACGATATTCATGGCGAGATGCTGACCGGTACGAAATGCCCGCGCGGCCCCAAGCAGGGTAATCCATACAAAGAAATTAACTGTGATTTCTTCCGTCCAGGCGAAAGAAAAGGAGGTGCAATAACGCACAATCACATTGACAAAGGCTATGGTCGCCATGATCGCCAGGAGAATCGAGCCCAGAATTTCTTCAAACCGCGTTTCCAGAAAACGCAACATGCATGTCTCCCCGCGGGAAAAGGCGCGTTCCTTCCCGGCTCGTCGAAAGTTTATGGGAAAAGGTCGCCGTTTCGCGGTCCCCTTTTCCCGATTGAGTTATTGAAATTGAGCGAGCGTCGCCATTAGCGAACGGAGGCCATATCGTCCTGGGCGGCTTTTACGAGATCCGGACCAATCTTTTGAGTCCAGTCGTCGCGCACTCCCCGGGTTTGCTCGTAAAAAGCTTTTAATTGTTCCGGAGTAATACGCGTCACGACCATGCCGTGTTGCTCCATGGTAGCGTAGGGATCGGTTATTTCGTCCTGTTTGCCTACTTTTTCCAGATAAGCGGCGGCCGTTCCGTCATCCATCCCCACGCGCGACAGGGCCTTGCTGAAAAGTTCCGCTTCCGCGGCCGCTTCCAGCAAAAGCGCCTGATCCTCCGGTGTAAAACTATCCCAGACCTTCGGATTTACTCCCAAAAGCAGAGGATCAATGAGATAATGCCAATCGGAATGGTGCTTGTGATAATCCCAGATATGCAACGGGATATTAATGCCGTTGGTCGGATTTTCCTGACCATCGACCACGCCCTGCTGAAAACCTGTGGTCGCTTCGCTCCAGTTCATATTTACCGGATTGGCGCCCAGCGCGCGGAAAGTTTCGGTAAATATGGGACTGCCGACAACGCGGATTTTCATGCCTTTCAGATCGTCGGGGGAAGCGACGGGCCCTTTGCTGGTGGTCAGTTCGCGGAAACCGTTCTCTCCCCACCCGAGAATCTTTACGCCCTTGCTTTCGATGGCGTCGCGCATCATTTTACCGGATTGACCAGCCATGATGGCGTCCATCGCCTTATAGCGATCAGGCTCGGAGGCGATAAAAAAGGGAAGCGCGGGCAGATTTAATTCTTTTACCTGCGGCGACCAGTTGATGGTCGAGGCAAGTGCGAAATCGATTGCTCCGTTGCGCAACATGGGGAATTCGGAGGTTTGCTTACCAGCGAAGAGCTGCCCGCCGGGGTAAACTTTGATATTAATGCGGCCGTTTGTTTTATCCCGGACGAGATCGGCGAAGCGTTGCGCCGATTTGCCCCAGCCGGAAGAAGCGGCCGGGACGACGCTCAATTTGTATTCGCCTTTATAATTGTCGGCGAAGGAAGTTCCCGGCAGACCGATAAACGCGGCCAAAGCCAGGAATAGACAACAGATCGCGAATTTTTTCATTCTACCGCCCCTTTGCGTATGGGCTCTCGGCCCGGGTTAAAAATTATATAAATGGCAAAATCCCGATAAGCGCCGGCAGTACCAGGATTAAACCCGCTGTTGTAATAATCCAGCAAGCGTTGGCGAGATCTGTGTCCAGGCCAAAGAGCGACGGAGGAACCAGAGCCGTCATAGCGACCGGCATCGAGGAGAGGATCGCGACAGTTTTAATGATCAGTCCGCCATCGTAATCTCCCAGGCCCAGAAGCCATGCCAAGGAAGTAACGGCGACTGGGACGCCCGCGAATTTAATGCCGCACATGACAAGACCCGCTCCCCGGTAACGCCATACGCTGGATACGCGAAGCGTCATTCCAATGGCGAAAAGCAGGATCATCGTAGCCGCGAACATGGCGACTGAAGCGATAACTCCCATCATTGCGGGTCTTGCGACGCCGGCGTAATTTAGCCACAATCCCGCCGCGAGTCCCGCCACAATCGCGGCTAAAGCGGGATAGACGCGGGATTTTTTGACGACAAAATTATTCTCTCGCGACCGCGAGGAGAATGCTCCGGCGATGGGGAAAGAAACGCCGAAATAAAATATTTCCTCCAGTATTCTATAAAGCGCGACCAGGGCTATGGTATTTTCGCCCAGGAAGATTAAGCACACCAGACTTCCAACGGCGCCTATATTCGAAAAAGTTCCGCAACAATAAAAACCTCCCGTCTGTTCCGCGGTCATTCCCATTATCCTCGCGCAGCCAAAGGAGAGCAAGCCGCCCCAGACATACGCCGCCAGCCCCAGGAAAGGGAGGATAAAAAGGTTAGGCTCAGGTCGCGGCAGACCCCAGAGGGAAAGCAGGGCGGAAATGGGCATCAGGACAAATATAGCGGAGGATTGAAGCCGTATTCGCAACGTCGCCAGTTTTTCGGAGCGAGACGGATCGCCGTCTCTTTTCGCGCGGACAGCGCATATATAACCCAGGGCCGGAAAGACGAAGATTATAAAAAAAGCAAGACACAGTCTTTCCAAGTGCGACACGCCCGCGTCCTTTATAATAAATTATGATAGAGTTGTTCCCTTTGCGATTAAGCGGATTCTTTTGAAACGACATTCCGCTTTGAAGGATCGCGTTGGCGCGGGTGGCAATTTCCAGTCGAGTCCGTTTAAATTCGGCTAAATCGACGACGGCTGGCTTCGCGAGCGCGACGGTCTATCGCGATTTATTTACCGTCGCGTCGGGATTCTCCATATATTTGCGAATCTTTTTATCCCAATTATCTCCGGATGTAAAATAAAACCCGTCGCGACTGGCGACGGGCGGGAAAACGATCCATCGAAGGTTAAGCGTATATCAGGGATTATAGGCTGTCCTGGGCGGCTTTCCCTCCATTCTCGCGCGCAATACGGTTACGGGATGAATAGCGGGCTTACCGCCGCCGTGCGTCATCTGTACGCGGCAAGTGCCGCATTCGGATGCGCTGATCGCGGCTTTGCTCTCCTTGATTTTCTGGAAAAGCTCCGAGCCAATCTCCATGCCTATTTCGTATTTTTCTTTCTTGAAACCGTAACTGCCGGATATTCCGCAACAGCCCGCGTTCGCCGCGCGGGCGCTGACTCCGTCCAGCTCGTTCATGAGATCAAGCCCGGGCAAGCCGTTTCCCTGGGCGCGAAGATGGCAAGGAGCGTGGTATAGGATGTTAAGATCGGGTTGTTCCGGCAGGTTTTTGATATCCAGTTCGCCCTTGTCCGCCATCTGGAGGAGAAAATCCTGCGCGTCTTCCAGCAATCCCAGACCTAGTTCATCGATTAAGTCGGGGAAATACTCGGGGATTTCTTCGCGGAACATGAGGGCGCAACTAGGGCATCCAGTGACCGCGATCATACCCTGTTCGCGGCAATCCGCCAAAGCTTTGAGATTATTCCGCGCTCTTTTTATCGCGTCTTCCCAGAAGCCATTGGCGATCATGGGCAAGCCGCAACAAGAGAAATCGTCGGGACTTACCACTTCGTAACCGGCTTTGTTGAAAGCCCAGACCATATCAATACCAGTGAGCGGATCGTAAACATCGATAAAACAGCCGGGGAAAAAGACGATTTTTTTTCGCAAGGATGGCTGTTTGTAATTTTTAAGAAGTTGCCTGAAAGTTTTGGGAGCGAAGGCCGGGAGAGGCGCGCGCTTATCGATCCCGAAAGCGTCGAGGATTGATCGCGTTACGGGATTCAGCATGCCGAAGTTTTTGAGAGAAGCGGGGATTAATTGCAAAGCCTTGGCCTGCAATTCTCCATGAGCGAGCACCCAGTCGCGAAGGGAAGTTCCGTATTTTTTGCTCTGATCCGCCCTGGCGAGCATATTAATTCCAGCTACTGGCACATCCTGCGGACAAGTAATCTCGCAATTCTTGCAATTGGAGCAATAAGTTAGCGACTCGTCCTCGGCCAGGGCCAGGAGCCGGAATCGTTGATAGGCTGGACCGATCATTCTCGGACCCAGATATTTTGTTGTAACCCGCGACACCGGACAATTTACCACGCAGGTAGTGCAAGCGATGCATTTATCAGGATTGATGCGGACTTTCATTAATTCGCCCCCGCCTGGTTTCGAGCGTTGTTCAAGGCTTCCTCGGCGGCGAGACAGCCGGCGATCCAGCCTGTCGCGATCGCGGTTCCATGCCCGCTCTTTTCGCGGGCGTAATCGTAGCCGCCCAGCGTTCCGCCGGCGAAAAACACATTGTTAATCAAAACCTCTCCGGAATTGTTGACAGGCCGGAAATTATTGTCGGTTTTTACGCCCATACGCGAGAATAAATGCTCTCCGAAAATATCTTTCGATGACCATTCTTCCACGTCTCGCGGAGCGGCTATAGGCAACCCGAACACAGCCTCCTCGACCAGACCTTGCTTAAGCGAGACGCCGCCGCTGATTATGCCGCCAGTGGCCGCCACTATGGTTCCCGGTTTGTGAATAACTCGGCGATTGGTCGAAGCAGATTCCAGCTCGACGCAAATCCCGTTTTCAATTTTGGCGTTTCCGGCCTGGGAATTCTCATAAAATTCGACATCCATATCTTCCAGCAATCCGATAAGCGCGCTCCGCAGACGTATACCCTGGACTCCCGGAGGCAAGGACAACATTTCCGCGAATGGAGCTTTCATAATTTCCTCGGCTTCTTTGCGGACAGGGGACGAAGCCTTCGCGCCAATTATCGGCGGCAAAAGAACAAGGTCGTAATTTTCGCCCAATCCTCGCAAGTGTTCCCGCATCCACTCCAGTCCCCTTGTAGTATCGGCGAAATGAGCAAGATCCAGGGCTGTAAGACTTCTGCCGTATTCCGGGAAAGGAGCGGGCAAGACTTTTTCCTTAAAGTCAATATTTTCCAGTTCCGGATAACGTCTCAACTGATCGATAACCAGACGCGAGCGGCATTCGCGAAAACCTTTTACGCTTGTTACCAGGACCTTTTTCGCGCTGACCAGCGCTTCGGGCGATTGCGCCGCGTCGTAAAGATAAGTTGGTTTCAGGGTGCCCATTATGGTGGGGACAAGCGTGTTTTGGGGGGCTCCTCCCGCGTCCGCGCCGGCTTTTAATTCGTAACCTTTGGATTTGAGCGCCGCGCCAAATTCTTTAAGAGCTTCTTTGGTTTTCTCCGCGCCCGCGATCGAATAAGGATGCTCCGGTGAAAGGGCCGCGAATCCGTCGTAAGGATTTGCCAGCCTGTTGCCTTCGCGATCGTAGCCCAGGAGATCGATGGAGCCTCCGCTAATGGCCAGACACCCCATGCCGTCGCAGACAAGTTTTACGCGGGCGCCTTTTTTGGCCGCCGCGTAAGCGGCCGTAAGTCCCGCCGCGCCGGATCCGATTACGAGGACATCAGTTTTTCTGCTCATGCGTGGCTCCGTCCAGGTTTAAAAGTCCCGCGTAGATGGCGCGACCCAGATCCATTTCCCGCGCCTGAACGCCCCAGAGCGCCGGGCGGGCGCCTTTCCAGCGTTCCTGAATGAATTTCCGGACGCTTTCAGTAGGCGTAGCTTCGAGCTCTATGCCATGCTGCGCGAGCGCTCCCACGCACCTTACCGCGCAGAATGCCCCCTGACAGGTGCCCATGCCAAGCCGCGTTCGCAATCTAATATCCGTGAGCGATTTTGTCGCTGGATCTTTCGCTATTTGCTCTATTTCCGCCCAGCTCACCAGCTCGCATTCGCAGATCAGGGGATTGCCCAGATAATCGCCAATTTCCTCGTCTTTCAGCTTCGATGCCTTTTCCGCGTCCTTTTCGGCTTGCTCAAGCACTGGCGTAAGTTCGTCGCCCAGCCGGTCGGCCATGATATTCAGCGCGTGCACTGGGAAAAATTTTGCCGCGCGCGCCAGCAATTCCGGATTTGGATCGGGAATCATCGGCTCTTCGGC
>CAMWPE010000125.1 GCA_947176055.1 uncultured Desulfovibrio sp. | reverse complement strand
AAAAACTTCGGAATTTATTCACCATAACAAATTTTGATAATTTTTCACAAATTCCGCGCTCATATAACCTCCGTTAAAACTTCTCGACAATCGATCAAATCGTTATATTTCGCATCCGTCGCGACCGCATCGACTTCCGGAGCTTCCCCCCGGATCGCGAGCGACGTTTAGTAAAATATTCTTGAATTCTTCTTTTTCCAAAGCTCCGGAAGCGGTGGCGCCGTTTTCGAAGATAAAATAGGGAACGCCGCTTACGCCGCGTTCGCGGACGTCCTCGTATTCGTCGGCGCGGGTTTCCGCGCCGAATTTGTCCGAGCTGAGAACATCCATGATATCTTCCTTTTTCAGGCCGGCTTTCATACCCCTCTCGAGGAGGACGTCTTTGTCGGCCAGATTGAGATTATCGACAAAAAACGCTTCGAACAAGGCGTTGTTTAATTTTTCGATCAGGTTTTTGTCGCCAGTCGATAATCCAAGTTTCATCAGCCGACGCGCGTCGAAGGGATTGGTATGTTTAGTATCGATTTGATTGAGGACAATCCCGTCGGCGAGGCCCATTTCCGCGATTCGCTCAAATTGTTCCCGGACGCTTGCTTCGGGCAAGCGATACCGACGCGCGATTGTCGCGAGGCCGTTGACATCGGTTGAGATAGGCGCGTCGGGATTTATTTCGAAAGCGCGCGGGATAATCTCCGTTTGATCTTCTAGACCCAGCTCTTTAATAGCTTCGCGCAAGCGTATTTCGCCAATCTGGCAGAAAGGACAAGCGTAATCGCTCCAAACGTCAATTTTCATTTTGTCTCCCGGGTCTGCGAAACAGCGAAAGAGCGGGCGCCGCCCGATGAAAGCTCGCCATAAAAGCGACGCGCGCGACGCGACGAGCTTCTATGGATCTTTGCCTTACCGGCTGCAATTCGTTATGCTATCGCGCTCGCGGACGTTCAAATTAACAACCCCGAATATCCGCGTTCGCGAAGCTCGCAAAAACGACGCTAAACTATTATTCGCGCGATCTTCGTCCTGATAAAAATATATCTAGTATCTCAATAAAAGGAAACAGAAATGTTAAATAAAAAGCGTCTCTTAACCCCGGGACCAACGCCTTTGCCGGAAGAAGCGCGACTGGCCCTGGCCCGGGATATGATCCATCACCGCAAACAGGAATTTCAGAATATTATGCTCGCGGTCCAGGAAAAAGCTCGCGTCCTCTTCGGGACCCGCGAACCGGTCTTGCCGCTGGCGTGTTCCGGCACAGGAGCGATGACCGCCGCGGTTTACTCCTTGTTCAAACCGGGAGATCCGGTTCTTGTCGTCAATTCCGGCAAATTTGGCGAAAGATGGGTTGAAATAGCAAAATCCCGCGGATTGGATACGGATAATCTGGAACTGCCATGGGGAGAGTACGTCAGCCCGGAAGTCGCGGCGGAAAGGCTAAATAAAAAGTCATACAAGGGTATTCTTGTTCAGGTATGCGAAACTTCGACAGGGGCCATATTGCCTGTTAAGGAAATAGGCGAAATCAAGGGTTCCGCTTTGCTCGTCGCCGACGGAATCTCGGCTGTCGGAGTATCGCCGTGTCCTATGGACAAGTGGAGGATCGATTGTCTCCTTACCGGATCGCAAAAAGGTCTGATGTTGCCCCCTGGTCTGGCTTTGCTCGCTCTTTCGCAAAAAGCGTGGAAGACAGCGGGCGATATAGAGCCCGGTTGCTTCTATTTCAATTTGCCAAAAGAGAGAAAAGCGCTGGAAAAAGGGCAAACGTCTTTCACAACTCCTGTCAATCTTATTGTTGGGCTGAAAGCCAGTCTGGATTTGATAGGCGATCCCTCGCGAATTTATAGAAAGCAATGGGCGCTGACCGCTCTCGTACGGCGCGGGGCCGCCGCGGCCGGATTGGAGTTATTTATCCATAAGAATTACGCCTGGGGCGTTACATCCATCAAAATGCCGAAAGGCGTCGATGGGCAAAAAATTTTGAAGATCGCCGAGACGCGCTTTGGCGTTTATATGGCCGGAGGTCAGGACAGGCTCAAGGGTAAAATAGTCCGTCTGGGACATATGGGCTGGGTGGATTGGAGCGATTGTCTGGCCGGACTTTTCGCTCTGACAGAGGCCTTGCGCGAGGAGAGCGGGTTCATAGCCGAACCTGGCTGGTCTGTCGCGGCGCTGGAAGCTTATGAAAAAGCTTTGCGCGAAGGTTGCCCCTAAGCGTAGAAAAACGGCGTTTCGCGCTTGCGTCCCGGCGATCCGATCTTAATTTTTTATTATCGCGGAGTTCGCTTCCGCGAATTGGCGATTTAGCCGCGACGAAATTTTACCGGGCCGCCTCAGCGCGGCGATTGAGAGTTAGTATGCCAGAAAGAGATCCCGGACAGCGTTTTGTGTACCCCAGCGTAACTTTTTCCACATTTATTGTTTCACTGGCTTCCTCCGCCCTTGTTGGCCTTGGCGAAGTGCCCGATCCATCGACGGGAGCGACTTCAAGGGATCTCGATTTTGTCCGTCACAATATTGATATCCTTGAAATGCTCAAAAGCAAGACCCAGGGCAGGCTGGACGCGGACGAATCCGGATTGCTTGATAACATATTAAATGATCTTCGCATAAAATACATTATATTTTGCGATAAAAAAGGTTAGTCCGCCAAGGAGCGCGATCAATGACAAGAGGCGGTCTCGTAGGCGTTAGCGGTTACGCGGGAATGGAACTGGCCAGACTTTTGTCCAGGCATCCATCGATAAAATTGACTAAAGCTTATTCCAGGGTCGAAGCCGGAAAAACTCTGGGCGATCTCTATCCTTTTTTGAGGAATCTTCCCGGCTCGGAAACAAAAATTTCGCTATTCGATGCCAAAGAATGCGCCCGCGACTGCGATCTGATATTTTTGGCTGTTCCCGCGGGCGAAGCCCGTAAAATGGTACCGGAATTGCTTGCGGAAAATTTGCAAGTAATAGACTTTTCCGCCGATTATCGCCTCCGCGATCCCGGAATCTATCGTCAATGGTATAAACTGCCTTGCGAAAACGACAACGCTTTGCGCGACGCGGTGTACGGTTTGCCGGAACTTTACGCGGCCAAAATCGCCAAAGCCCGGCTGGTAGCAAATCCGGGTTGTTATCCCACAGCGTCTATTCTTGGAGCTCGCGCGGCTCTAAAAAACGGGATAATCGATACTGACTCGATTGTGATCGACGCCAAATCGGGAGCGAGCGGCGCGGGACGCAAGCCTTCCCTGGAAACGCTGTTCTGCGAAGTGTCCGCTAACTTCCGCCCTTACGGCGTCCCGGGGCATAGACATACTCCCGAAATAGAGCAGGAATTTTCTCTAATCGCGGGTAAAGAAATCCGCCTCTCCTTCGTTCCGCATCTTGTTCCCATGAAGCGGGGCATTTTATGCTCTATCTACGCTCCATTAACCCATCCTTATACCATAGAGGACATATACGAAAAATTTGTCGAAACCTGGAAATACTATCCCTGGATTAGAATAAAACGCCCTGGCGAGTTGCCGGATACGGCGAATACGCGCGGGAGCATGTATTGCGATATAGGCTTCGCGATCGATGACAGAACCAATAGACTGATTATTTTCTCCGCTATCGACAACCTCTGTCGCGGCGCCGCCGGGCAGGCTCTGGCCTGCGCGAATCTTATGCGCGGTCTCCCTGTCGAGACTGGCATGGTCGATTTATGCCCCATGCCATAAACGCCGCGAATCGCGAAGGCGACGCGAATGCCCGGATTGGCGCCTTGCTTGGCGACGGAAGTTTTTGCGCGAATTTAACGCGCCGGCTGGAAGAAACTCTGGAAGGTCGGCGGATGCGTTTCATGGAAGTTTGCGGAACGCATACGGTCGCCATATTCAAAAGCGGACTTCGCTCTTTATTGCCTTCCAATATCATTCATGTTTCCGGGCCAGGATGTCCGGTCTGCGTTACACATGAAAAGGAAGTATCCGCCTTTCTCCAGATTGCCCGGAAAGAAAATGTAATCCTGGCTACTTTTGGAGATCTCATCCGCGTCCCCTCCTCGTCCGGCGACACCCTTAAACGCGCCAGAAGCGAAGGCGCGGATATAAGAATCGTGTATTCGCCCCTCGATGCCCTGCGTATTGCCCAGGAACATCCGGAGCGGGAGATCGTGTTTCCGGGAATTGGCTTCGAAACAACGGCTCCCCTTGTCGCCGCCGTCATTCAATCCGCCAAAGAGCGGAAAATTAATAACTTTTCGGTTCTCTCGTTGCATAAACTCGTGCCTCCAGCTTTGCGAGCCCTTCTTTCGACGGAGACGGAGAATATTGACGCCTTTCTCTTACCCCGGGCATGTGGCCGCTGTTACTGGGCCTATTCCTTTCGGTTTCCTTGCGTCCGAATATGGAAAGCCGGCGACTGTAGGCGGTTTTGAGCCGGGCGATATTTTGCTTGCTTTGACGGAAATGGCGCGGTCTCTAAAGTCTGGGAAACCGGCGGTAGTCAACGCTTATTCCAGGGCGGTAAGCGACGATGGAAATCCCCGCGCTCGCTATTTAATGCGAACCGTGTTTAGCGAATCGGCGAGCTTATGGCGCGGGCTCGGAAAAATAGAAAAGAGCGGTTTAAAAATTAAGGAAGAGTTCGCGGACTTTGACGCGGAAAACAAATTTTATATCGATTGGGATAGCGGCGTCGACATAGCGGGTTGCAAGTGCGGCGAAGTCCTGAAAGGCACAATGACTCCCGATAAGTGTCCACTATTTGGCAAACGTTGCGTTCCCGCAAATCCCGTCGGGCCGTGCATGGTATCCTCGGAAGGAAGTTGCGCGGCGTATTACAAATATGGAGAGCGTTAATGGAGGAAACTGTAAACCTGGACGCGGGGAGCGGCGGTCGAGCTTCGGCCAGGCTAATCGAAAATGTATTTCTTAAATATTTTGGAAATGAAATATCGCGATCCGGAAACGACGCGGCCAAGTTGTCCGGGCAAGAGGGATCTTTAGCTTTTAGCGTCGACTCTTACACAGTTTCGCCGATCTTTTTCCCGGGCGGAAGCATTGGTTCTCTCGCCGTCACCGGCACAGTAAACGACGTAGCCATGCTGGGCGCGGAGCCGGAGTATTTAAGCGCGGCCTTTATTATCGAGGAGGGTTTTCCTCTGGCTGATCTGGAAAAAATCGCCAGGGACATGGCGGATGCCTGCGACGAAGCCGGCGTAAAGATAGCGACAGGAGACACAAAAGTTACGCCGAAAGGAGCTTGCGATAAAATTTTTATATCCACGTCCGGTATAGGCAAGATTTACGCTCATCGACCGCCTTCGGGAAGCGCGGCTAAACCGGGAGACGTTGTTCTGGTCAGCGGAACCATGGGCGATCATGGGCTTACCGTCATGGCGGCGCGGGAAGACGCGTCATTCATTACCGATGTAAAATCCGATTGCGCTCCGTTGAATGGACTTATAAAAGAAATCATCCGGACTTGCGGCGACGTCCATGTATTGCGGGATCCCACACGGGGCGGATTGGCGACTACATTAAATGAAATCTCCGGACAATCCGGCGTAGGCATCGAAATTGACGAAACGGTCATCCCCCTTAATCCGGCCGTCGCGGACGGTTGCTCCTGCCTGGGTCTCGATCCCCTCTATCTGGCCAACGAAGGAAAATTAATCTGTATAGTTCCCGCCGATAGAGCCGCCGACGCGTTGCGCGTCATGCGAGCGAGCAAATATGGGCAGGAGGCTGCCATAATCGGAAAGGTAATAGAGCGGGATCCGGGCAAAGTATGGTTAAAAACCGCCATCGGCGGCAAACGTTATCTGGATATGCTCGAGGGCGCGCAGTTGCCCAGGATATGTTAGAGAAGTGGAAAGACAACATTAAAAAACAAAAGATCCGCGACGGATCTTTTGCATTCAATTCCATAAAAGCAAAACTGGTTTTAATCCAGAAAGCCTAATCCTGGAATATGCCTGGTCTGGATTTGGCAATTCACTTTCGTTCCCGGTTCAAGAGGTATTCCCGCGTCCAGATTATCGAGCGAAATTTTAACGGGCAAGAATCGAAGGGAATTAAATTTGCCTTTATCTTCCTTGTTCAGGGAAGCGTTATTGACAGCTCCGGTTTCCGGCGACGGCAATTCTTGAGCTTCGTCGGCTACGGACGCCACTTTTCCCGCCAGATTGAGATCGCGATTCAGGATATGAACGCTGGCTTTCTGTCCGGGTTTAATTTCGCCGGCTGCTGAAAGCGGAAACCACGCCTGAATCCAGTATCCTGACGCCTGTCCGGATCCGGAGGGGAGAATTACGAAGACGGGTTGTCCGGCCGCTATTATCTGGCCGGGCGAAGCCATAATTTTCATGACTTTTCCCGACACCGGGGAAAGAAGATCGTTTTCGACAAGCATGGGCGTTTGTTGTGTCTGGCTGGGAAGCGACGCCGGCTCGCCGGCTTTCTGGTTAACTCTCCGCAATTCCGCGCGTATTTTCTTCAATTCCGCGTCCTGCGCGGCTCTCATTCGGCTATATTGTTCGAAAGTATCCCGCGCTCGCTCCATATTGGCGCGCGCTCCTTCTTCCCTTATTCTGGCCTGCTCGTAGGCGCCGCGATTGCGCATATCTATCGAGCGCATCGCCAGCTGGCTTCTCGCGTGCTCGGCGACCAGATCCTGATACACAAGGCGCAATTTTTCTTCCTGATCCCTGGCCTGATTAACTTTTTGGGCCATTTCCATTTCAGCCTGACGGACTGCGAGCAATCTTTCGGAAATGCCTACCGCTGGTTTCGTTCCTACAAAATGTTCCGGAGCGTTTGGCGCGCCTTCGGATAATTTTGGATAATCGATACGCGCCAGAGCTTGCCCCTGACGCACCATATCGCCGGGATGGACAAAGATCCTCTCGATTTGCGATTGTTCCTTAGGTTCCACTGTATAAATGAGCGCGTCCACATTGGCGGTAACGCTGGAGATCCTCCCTCGCGCAGTCCACCAGGATGCGAGGGCGGCGATCATCACAAGACCAAGACAAATAAGGATAATGATCCATGTCCGGGAGCGAAAAAAATTCCGCTTCTCTGATTGCGGAGCCATTTCGACAATTACTTCATTC
>CAMWPE010000124.1 GCA_947176055.1 uncultured Desulfovibrio sp. | reverse complement strand
CGAAGTCCGCACCGCCTCCTCGAGCGTATCGATAAGCATATCCTTATCAAGGCCTTTGTCTTTGCTGATTTGGTCAATGGCCTTTTTAAGTTCCTGATTCATAATTCCTCCACCAGCCGGCTCGGCGGGAGATCAAGCAAAAACGCGAATTAAAAAGCGCGACGCGCCAGCCGTTTTCAGCGTCCGCCTTTGCCCCGCCGCTCGCGCGGTTTGTTGGGCGTCGAAAAAACATGAATCCGCCGCGCGTTGCGGACGGCGTTAAAGGGAATGCGGATCGGCGGCGAATTTTCCGGCAGGATCCGGCCGTCCTCGCCGACGGAGCATAATTCAAGCTCGAAAGAATCGTCGTCCGCGTCCAGTAACTTGCCCCGGAAAACCTTGCGCGAGCCGAAGCCGTCCAAAGGAGAGCCCAGCGCCGCTTCGATCAGATCCCCGATATACGGTCGCATTTGCGCCGCGCTATAAAATTTTCTTTCAAGCCCAGGCGTCGAAACTTCCAGCGTCCAGGGATTTGGAAAGAAATCTTCGGCGTCCAGCGCGAGTCCCAGACGTTTCGATACCTTTTCGCATTCGTCTATTCCGGCGACCGGCGTATTTTCATCGACTTCGTCGTTTTTCGCGACGGGAGAATCGATAAACAAACGGACTTTTGTCGTCGGTCCGGGAACAATATCCAGGCCCCAGACGATCAACCCAAGAGAATCGGCGATTTGCTCCGCGAGATTACGAACAGTATTTTTTATTTCTTCATTCATACGCAAAAAAAAAGGAGGCCTATTCAGGCCACCCCCAAGACTGTGTCCAGCGGATGAGATAAAAGCTTACGCCTTCATCTTTGAATACAATTTTTTATATCGCAAAGCCGCTTTTGTCAATAGTCGATTCAAAAATTTTTATGCCTTTCTCCCGTCCCCTTTCGCGTCCGTCGCGGGAAAAGTAACGGGTGATCATTTTTCTTCGGTCGTCAGAGCGTCGGCGACCTCGTCGCTCATGGCGTAGGAATGAGCCGGGGCGGGAAATTCGCCTGTTTCCACCGAGCGCTTATAGTCGTCGAAGGCTTCGCGCATGGTCTGGCCCAATTCCGCGAACCTGCGGACAAATTTTGGCGGCGTTCCGGGAGAGACTCCCAGCATATCCTGCCAGACCAGAATCTGCCCGTCGCAATGGGAGCCGGCGCCGATGCCGATGGTCGGAACCGAAACTCCGGAGGTTATGAGCCGGGCCAACGGCGCGGGAACGCATTCCATGAGGATGGCGAAAGCTCCGGCTTCTTCCAGAGCCCGGGCGTCATTCAAGACTTTTTTGGCCTCCGCAAGGCTTTTGCCCTGGACCTTATAGCCGCCCATAGCCCTGGCCGACTGCGGCGTCAGGCCAATGTGGGCCATTACTGGAATCGAAGCCCTGGTCAAAGCGGCGATTTCCGGAGCGAACTCCGCCCCTCCTTCCAGTTTGACGGCTTGCGCTCCGCCTTCCTTCAGGAGGCGCCCGGCGTTGCGAACTGTTTCCAGCGGGCCAAGTTGCGAGCTCATAAATGGCATATCGCAAATTATGAGCGCGTTTTTCGCGCCCCGGCTTACGGCGGCGCAGTGATGGATCATGTCTTCCATTGTCACGGGGATTGTGTCGGAATAGCCCAGCGTTGTCATGCCCAGGGAATCCCCCACCAGAATTCCGTCGATGCCGCATTCATCGATCAGCCGCGCCAGGCCGTAATCGTAGGCGGTCAGGAGCGCGAGCTTGCGTTTGTTTTTCGCCTCCCGGAAAGTTCTGGGCGTAATTTTCATTCGTTTTTCTCCGCCGCCAGGCCCATGAGCAGATGAACGAGTTTGGCCGCGGCGAAATTGGGATGAATCAAACCGGGCAACGGAGCCAGCTCCATGACGTCAAAACCGCGGATTTTATGAGTTCGCGCGATCGTCTCAAGAATAAAATGCGTCTCCCGCCAGTTAAGGCCGCCGGGCGACGGCGTGCCCGTGGCAGGCATCAGGCCGGAATCAAGGGCGTCCAGATCGAAGGTAATGTAGATATCGCGGGGAAAATCTTCGGGCAACGGTTTTTCCGGCAAACCTACCCGGGCGAGAAAGTAGGCGTCGTAATGAGTTATATTCTCTATTTCCCGGACTTCGATCTCTTCCGGCGAAATTTCCCTGACCGCGAACTGGACAAGGGGAAGCTCAAGATCATGAACGGCGCGAGCCATCACCGACGCGTGCGAAAGGGGATCGCCCTTGTACTGATCGCGCAGATCGGCGTGCGCGTCAAATTGAACTACGCCGAATTTTTCGCCCTTCTTGTCGAAATAGTAACGCAGCGCCCTCAGGGCGCCGAGAGTCGCCGTGTGTTCCCCCCCGAGCAAGACGGGGATGGCGTTATGCGCCAGCGCCTTTTCAACGGCGGCCTCGATCCGTGTCAGGACTGTCTCCGCCGGTCCGTCGCAATTTATCGGCGGCATGGTATAAATTCCTTTTTCGCCCGGAGTCAGGCCGTTTTCCTGTTTTTCCAGCTCCTGGGAGGCCTTTATTATTTCTTCCGGCCCGAATTTCGTCCCGCCGCCGTAGCTTACGGACCGCTCCAGCGGACATGGGATGACATAAAAGCCGGCCTTGTCGGGCGCGGCCGGGGGGTATTCGCTCGCGAGAAAGCCCGTTTCGCTCATTTGCTATCGGCTCCGTTATGTCTTAAGCCTTTGAAAAATCCGGTAAGGGCGGCCGCGCATTGATCGGCCAGCACGCCTCCGAGATGCCAGATACAGTTTTTATCGCCGGTAAGCGCGATATAGTCGCTTCGCGAGACAATGGCTCCTTCCAGCGCGTCGAGACAACCGAACACGACTCCCGCCGCGCGAGCCCGGCGTATGGCCGCGGCGCACATCAGGCACGGCTCGAGAGTGACGACCAGAACGCATTCGTTCAATCTGTCGTTATCCAGTCCGCGGCAGGCTTCGCGAATAGCTATAATTTCCGCGTGCGCCGAAGGATCGCGATCGCGAATGACGCGATTGGCTCCAAGACCCAGGATTTCGCCGCCGGGAGAAACAACAAGCGCTCCGACCGGAGTTTCGCCGGCCGCCGCGTTTTCTCGGGCCGCTCGAAGCGCGATCCCCATGAGCGACTCCCACGTATGGCCCGGTGGCGGAGACGGTATGGGTCCGGCGGCCGGAAAGGCGCGAAACCGCGTCACACAATTATAATTTTTTGCAACAGATTAACGGCTTCTTCGGGGGTATCGCAAATTGTAACCAGTTTTCGCAACTCGTCGTCTCGCAGGAAGCCGCCCGGAATCATCGCGCTTTCCAGCCAGTCCATAAGCCCGCTCCAGAATCTGGAATCGTAAAGAATAATGGGGAAAGGTTTGGTTTTCCCCGTCTGGGCCAGGACAAAGGCTTCGGAAAGCTCGTCGATGGTGCCCATGCCGCCCGGCATTACGATATAGGCCTTCGCGTACTTTACGAACATGAATTTGCGAATGAAAAAATACCTGAAGCTGCAGCGAGTTTTTACGTATTTGTTGCACTCCTGCTCGTGAGGCAATTTAATATGCAAGCCGACCGAAGTTCCTCCAGCTTCGCTGGCGCCCTTGTTGGCCGCTTCCATTACTCCCGGGCCGCCGCCGGTGATCACGCCGAAACCGGCCTTGACCAGGAGACCCGCCAGTTTTTCCGCGGCCTCATATTCTCCGGAGTCAGGTTTGCTCCGGGCCGAGCCAAAAATGGACACGCAATTCACTTTCAGGGCATTCATCACGTCCAGAGCGGTTACCAGCTCGGCCATGATACGCAGGGTGCGCCAGGATTCCGTCGCGGACGGACTCAAATCGTCGATGATATTTTGCGGAATTGAAGCCATTGAGCGCTCGTATTAATTAGTAAACCTTTTTCGTCGCCCGATTAACCGTTGGACGCCAATAAGCGACGCGACTCGCGGCCGCCGCGCCGGCGAAGCGACGCGGGAGCCGGCGTGTATAATTCGAGGTCGCGCCTTTCAGAAAAAATCCGGATCCGCCGCGGCCTGACCGCCTGCGAGCATGATACGGATATAATGCAGCCCATGCTCGTCGATGGGGATTATCGGAAACGAAAGCTGACAGTTGTCGCAACGGATCATTTTCGGCTCCGTTGGCGACGGCACGGGCACATGCCTTTCGCAACGAGGGCATTTGTAAAAAAACAGCATTTCCATGCCGTCCGGCGGGACGGGCGTCAAGGGGCGACCGGGGGAATCAGGCATCCTGTTTCTCCGCGAGATTTTTGCCGGTCATCAATTCGGTGGGCGAGAGGCCCATCAGGGAGAGCAACGTGGGCGCCACGTCGGCCAGGATGCCGTCCTTCAGGCTTACGACTTCCTTCCCCGGCTCTATGAGGATAGCTGGCACAGGATTCGTCGTATGGGCCGTGTTCGGCCTGCCGTCCGGGGAGATCATGACTTCGCAGTTGCCGTGATCGGCTATTATGAGCATCCGGCCGCCGCGATTTTCAACGGCCTCGCGCATCCTGCCCACGCACTCGTCGACGACCGCGCACGCCTGTTCCGCGGCTCGCAGATTGCCGGTATGCCCCACCATATCGCCGTTGGCGAGATTGCAGACCACAAAATCGTACTCGCCGCTGTTCCAGGCTTCCAGAAACTTCGCGGTGACTTCCCTGGCGCTCATTTCCGGTTTAAGGTCGTAGGTAGGCACGTCGCGGGGACTGGGAACCAGAATGCGATCCTCTCCCGGGAATGGATCCTCGACGCCGCCGTTAAAGAAATAGGTTACGTGCGCGTATTTTTCCGTTTCAGCCAGGCGCAATTGTTTCAAGCCCGCCCGGGACACGGCTTCGCCCAACCCCAGATCGACGGACTCCTTGGGAAAAGCTACGGGAATATCGAAAGTCGCCTCGTAAGGGGACATCGAAGCTACGCCGCATAGTTGGGGGACGCGACCGCGGTCGAATCCGTCAAAATCGCTCTTGATAAAAGCCGAGACAATTTCGCGCATCCGGTCGGCGCGGAAATTGAAGAAAAACACGCCGTCCCCGTCGGCCATGCCGGGTTTTTCCCCGGGATCGCGACCGTTTTCCAGGATTGTCGGCTTGACGAATTCGTCGGTGACGCCGTCGGCGTACGATCTTTCCAGGGCCGCTACGGCGTCGGACGCGGAAAGATCCGCGTCGCTTACGCCATGCGCGAAGAGATCCCAGGCCTCCTTGACGCGCTCCCAGCGCTTGTCCCTGTCCATGGCGTAAAAACGCCCGACAAGATCCGCTATCTTGACGTCGCCAAGACCCGATATGGCCTTTTCCAGATCCTTAATGTATTTTACGCCGGACTGCGGATCCGTGTCGCGGCCGTCCATAACGCAATGAACGCGGACGGGAATACCCCGCTCCGCGGCCAGCCGACAGAGACTGACGAGATGATCGATATGGCTGTGCACCCCCCCGTCGGACACAAGCCCAATGAGATGCAAGCGGCCCCCCGACTTTTTTACCTTCGCGAAGAGATCCGCGAAAACGGGATTTTTTGCGAACTCGCCGTTTTCGATAGCCACGTCGATCCTTGTCATGTCCTGATAGACCACGCGACCGGCGCCGATATTTAGATGCCCCACTTCGGAATTGCCCATATAGCCTTTTGGCAAACCTACTTCCCGGCCGGAGGCAATGAGCTTCGAATGCGGCCGGGTCTTGAAAAGCGCGTCGAGATTGGGTGTGGACGCCTGGAGGGGAGCGTCGCCGTCGGGATTGAAATCCTTGCCGGGAAGACCCCAGCCATCCAGAATTAATAACAGCGTGGGAGTCATTCTTCTGTCTCCTTGTCATGAAGACGCCTGTTCCTGCTCCAGAGCTCTTCCAGCTTGTAGAGGTTTCGCGTCTCTTCGAGAAAAATATTGACGATTATATCGCCGCAATCGACCAGTATCCAGTCCGCGGCGTCGTAGCCTTCCATTCCCAGAACTTCGAAGCCGTTCTCATGGCAGAAACGGCTCGCGGCGTCGGCGATTCCCCTGGCCTGACGCCTTGAGGAAGCCGTAACCACGATAATCGCGTCGGCGAAGGCATATTTATCGAGCGGCAGAATTTCGGGCTCCGTCGCTCCCGCCTCATCCAGGGGTTTCAGAAACAGTCCGGCCTTTTCCGGCGCCTTGCTCGCGTCTCCGTTCATATTGAATGTTGGCCTCTATAGCCAGGGATTAACCTGAATCGTGTTTAATTCCGGCGCCGCGAGGGAGCAGTCCAATTTCTCGCGGCGACCAGCGGGATCTATTCTCCCGTCTCTCCCAGATAGGTCAAAACGTCGTAATGAACATAATCCAGGAGCCGGGTAAGCCTGTTGACGCATTCGTCCCCTACGGCGTTGCCGATGAGCTTGACCAGGAACTCCGCGGTCAGCGCGTTTTTGAGCGCGGCCAGACCTTCGGGATCATCAGCGGAAAGCGCGTCGATTTTATCCTGATATTCCCGCAAATCGTTTTCGGTTATATTTTTCACGGGCTGGGCCGCCCCATTCAGGGACAAAACGCCGTCCGTTACGGAAATTGTTATGGGTTTGCCGTTTATCTCGCCAAGACTGACTTCCATCGCGGTCTCCGTTTTACAGGCCTTATTCTTTCAGTATAACCGGCCCCGGACCGGATTGCAATTTTATTCTGGCGTCGTTTCGCGAGGCCGGATTACCGCGACATATTCTCCCTTGACCGGATCCGGCGGCGAGGATAAACAAATTAATGGATAATTTATGAAAAATCCGCGCGCGTTCGCCTTCGGCTCGCGCGAAAAAGTCGCGTATAAAAGGAGCCGCGTATGCGCGCCGCTACTCTTCTGACCTGTCTGTTCGTATTTTACGCGACCGCCATCTTCGCGGCCGAAGCCATCGATATGGATGAAAAACTGGCGCTCGAAGATACTTTGTCCAATGTCATGACGACCAATTCCAACGCGGACGACATAATTATCGCGGCTCCAAAAACGGCGACCGCGGCCGGAGAGATTATCGAACGAGCCTTATGGCTGGCCAAATGGAACAACGAATGGCGGGTAAAAGAGGACAGCGACAAGGAAAATGACGGAAGCCTGATTTATCCCCTGAAAATCCGCAAAAACCTCGTCGACGAGGCAATATGCCGC
>CAMWPE010000123.1 GCA_947176055.1 uncultured Desulfovibrio sp. | reverse complement strand
TGTACGGACTTCCTCAATTTCGGCTTTGAGTTCAGCGCGAACTTCCTGAATTTCGACTTTGAGATCGTCGCGAATTTCATTATTCTCCGCGATCAAATTATCGCCCAGTTTCCGGAGATCGTCCTTGGTCGTCAGATCCTCGCGCCAAATGACGCCCGCGTTTTCTATCGCGTCCTGAATCGTTTCGACGTGGACTTTCGCCTGATTTTCCGGAACGCCGGACTCTTTTAACTTCTCAAAATATTTGAGCGTATCAAAAGCAGGCATATTCATAATCGCCTCCTCCGGAAACGGAGGTAACGCTGTCAGCGGGCCAGATCTTCCTGTCCCAGCTGTCTTTTCAGCCACGCCTTGATTTTGGGCGGCGGCGCGCTTACTCCCTTCAAGTCGCCGTTGGCCTCCTTCCACGCTTCTTTAAGCTCCTCCGGCAACGGCATTACGAAGAGATCCGTCGCCTCTTCGGAATTGCGGCGCACCAGGCGGATCTTCGGCGGATCTTCCCAGCTGTCGACTACAAAATAAGTGGCGACATCGTCCTTCGACCGCACCGGCGGAAATTCCGAAGTCCAGTCGTTATTCCCCCACTCGAGATACAGCGTAACCGCCTGTTCCGGACTCAAATCCCAATCGATATTATCTAGTGAAAAATCTTTTAATTCCGGCATCTTAACCTCGCGTTTTCCTGGCGGTAACGCACCGCGGCAAACCGGCCAGATCCTCGTACCGTCTGATATCATCAAAGGAAGCGTCCGCGAGCAATCTCGCGACGTCGTCCTGTTGCCTGTAGCCATGCTCCATTGCGAGCAGGCCGTTTTCGCGCAAAATATAGCGCGCGGCCCTAATCAAGGCCATAATATGCGCGAAGCCGTCTTTGGGAGAGAATAGCGCGGAAGCGGGCTCGTACGCAAGCGTTTCCGCGCATACCTCATTCTTTTCGCTTTCGCAAATATAGGGAGGATTGCTGATAACAAGATCGAGACTGGCGCGCCGGAAAGGCGGCGCGAAAATATCGCCCGCTATGTATCGCGCCCGCGCTGTCAGACGCGCTCCGTTTTCGCGCGCGACCGCGAGGGCGGCCCGACTATTGTCCATGAGAACGCCGCGCCAGCGCGGTTTTTCGAGGGCGACGGAAAGGCCCGCGCATCCGCTTCCGCAACCAAAATCCGCGAAAGTTGTCTCATCAGGCAGATCCGCGGAGATGGCAAGCTCTACCAGGGTTTCGGTTTCCGGTCGCGGTATAAGAACCGCCGGGCTAACCAAAAAGGAACTATTGTAAAATTCCCTTTCGCCAAGAATATAAGCCATCGGCTCGCCGGCGAGACGACGACGGAGCATTTTCTCGGCCGCCTCCTCTTCCTCCCGCGAAATTTCCCGCTCCTGGACAAAGATATAAGCGTCGCGTTCGACGCCTGTCGCCGCGCCTATAATCATACGCGCGCAGAGTCCGGGATTTTCGTCTCCGGACTCCGTCAGGCGCTTCGTCAATTGTCGATGCGACTCGCCGAGATTCATAAAAAGCGGCGGCGCGGCGAATTGTTTGCTCGACCGCGTCGCGGATCTAGTAGATTTTTTAGAATGGAACGAATTCCAGATCCTCCCGGGATTTGCGATCGTCGCTTTTTTCCGGGACATCCGCTTTTTTGTCCGTCCCTTTGGCTCCGCCATCGACGAATGCCAGTGAGAGAACTTCGTCGTAATGCCGGACTGGATGGACGCGGATCTTTTTCCGCAATTCTTTAGGAATTTCTTCCAGATCCTTTTTATTTTGATAGGGAATAATAGCGTGTTTCAAGCCCCTGGCCACGCCGGCGAGCAATTTTTCCTTGATTCCGCCTACGGGCAGGACTCGTCCTTGCAGGGTTATTTCGCCGGTCATGCACACGTCCGCGCGCACCTTTTTGCCGGACAAAGCGGAAATCAAGGCTGTGGTAAGAGTTACGCCGGCGGAAGGACCGTCTTTCGGGGTTGCCCCGGCGGGCACATGCACATGAATGTCCATGCGCGAGGCGAAGTTTGGATCGACGCCCAGTTCGTCGGCTTTGCCGCGGATATAGCTCAAAGAGGCCTGCGCGCTTTCTTTCATTACGTCGCCCAGCTGACCGGTAAGTTGCAACCTGCCCTTGCCCTTGAACACATTGGCTTCCACGTTGAGCACTTCGCCGCCGACCGGCGTCCACGCGAGTCCCATGGCCATTCCGGGCGAGAGTTCCTTTTCCTTTTCGTCTTCGATATAGCGCGGCGCGCCGAGGAAGGTTTCCAGATCCTTTTCGGTCACGCGGAAAGAGCCCTTTTCGCCTTCGGCGCGCTTGCGGGCGAGTTTGCGACAGATTTTTCCAATTTCGCGCTCGAGATTCCGCACGCCCGCTTCGCGGGTATATTCGCCGATAATTTTCTCAATGGCCTTTTCGCCGATTTCCACTTCCTCTTCTTTCAGGCCCGCGTCCTTAATCTGCTTGGCTAGCAAATGCTCGCGGGCGATGCGCGTTTTCTCCTGCATGGTGTAACCGGGCAGGGATATTACTTCCATGCGATCCCGCAAGGGACCGGGAATTGTCTCCAGATGATTGGCCGTGCAGATGAACATGACTTTCGAAAGATCGAAAGGCAGGTTGAGATAATGATCGCTAAAGGCGTTGTTCTGTTCCGGATCGAGCGCCTCCAACAGGGCCGAGGACGGATCGCCGCGAAAATCGGAACCTACCTTGTCAACTTCGTCAAGGACGATCACGGGATTTCTTGTGCCGGCCTGTTTGAGCGCCTGAATAATGCGACCGGGCATCGCGCCTATGTAAGTGCGCCTGTGGCCTCGGATTTCAGCTTCGTCATGCATGCCGCCAAGGGAGAGACGCTGAAACTTCCTGCCCATGGCCCTGGCTATGGATTTGCCCAGAGACGTCTTGCCCACGCCTGGAGGGCCAGCGAAGCAGAGGATCGAGCCTTTTGAATTGGGGTTCAATTTGCGCACGCTCAAAAATTCCAGGATGCGATCCTTTATTTTTTCCAGGCCGCAATGATCCTCGTCCAGAATTTCCTTGGCCTTTACTATCTCCAGCCTGTCGCGGGAGAGTTTTTTCCAGGGCAGTTCGGATATCCATTCCAGGTAAGTCCGGACGATATTCGCCTCCGAAGAGTCTCCGTGCATACCGTAAAGCCTGCGCAACTGTTTGTCGGCCTCCGCGCGTACATCCTTGGGCAAATTCGCGTCGTCAAGGGCCTTTTTGAGGGCTTCCAGATCCTCGCCTTCGGGATCGGCCGCGTCACCCAGCTCCTGGCGAATGGCTTTTAGTTGCTCGCGCAAGAAATATTCTTTTTGGGCCTTGTCCATTCCGTCACGGGCCGCGCCCTGTATTTTCGCCTGCACTGTGGCTATCTCCAGCTCGCGCGCGAGGAGATCGTTAACCGAGCGCAATCTCTCCAGAGGATCGACGGTTTCCAAAAGACTTTGCGCCTTGCTGATCTTGATCCGCAAATTCCCGGCGATGAGATCGGCCAGACGCCCTGGATCATCCACGCTCTGGAGGACGCCCATAATGTCCTGCGTGGCTATGCCGCGAAGATTTAGAACTTTTTCGCTCTGTTCCCGTACCGAGCGCAAAAGCGCTTCGACGGCTGTGTCCGCCTCCGGCGCGATTTCCGGCAAGGATTCGATCCTCGCCTCCATGAACGGGTCCGTTTGCGTAAATTCCTTGATTTTCGCCCGTCCCACCCCTTGCGCCAGAATTTTTATCCGGGAATCCGGGGTCTTTAGCATGCGCATAATCTGGACAACCGTCCCCACGCCGTAAAGATCATCGGCGGTCGGCTCTTCGACGCTTTCGTCGCGTTGCGCCGTTACCAGAAGATGACGGCCATGCTCGATGGCGTATTCGACGGCTTTCACCGACTTTTCTCTGCCTATGAACAAAGGCAGGATCATATAATTGAAAACTACGATATCTCTTACGGGCAGGACTGGCAGAACCGACATATCTTCGATCTTGTTCGCGGCTTCTTCCCCGTTTTTCCCTTCCATAAGAAAGGACGAGCGCGCGTCGCCGGCTTCTTCGTTTTCCATGGAAAAGAAATATTCAGGACTCTTCGTCATTCTTCCTCCCGATCCCGGAGCAATTTATTTGATTGAATACTATAACAGTCGCCTGTTGTGACAATGATGTGATCCAGAAACCTCAAGCCCAGGCGCGGAGCCAGATTGCGAATTTCTTCGGTGAGAGCGATGTCGGATTTCGAAGGGTAGGGACTGCCGCCCGGATGGTTGTGAATTAAGATAATCCCGCTGGCTTTTCGCAAGAGCGCCGCTTCCAGCACGTCCCGGGGCTGAATGACGACCGAACTTACTCCTCCCCGGCGCAACCTTTCCCAGTATATGAGCCTGTTTTGCGCGTTGACCAGAGCGAGCCAGGACTCTTCTTCGGGGAGATTGCCGAGTCTCTGCCGGGCCATGACCGCCACCGCTTCCGGGGTAGAGAGAACTTCCCTGTCTTCCAGCGGACCGGAGCTGTACCGGGCCATTATCTCGCGGGTTAGCCGCCAGAGCGCTAAAAGCCCCGGTCCGAAGCCGGCGATTTGGACGAGCTCATCCGGCCTGGCGTCGAGCGCGCCGCGAATATTTTTGAATCGCCTGATAAGTTCCATGGCGAGGAGCTTTGTGTCGCGCCTTGGAATGGCCAGGCCCAGCAACAACTCCATCACTTCGTAATCGGCCAAGGACAGAGGCTCGCGCTCGAGCCGCTTTCTCAACCGCTCCCTGTGTCCTTTCAGAAGCTTCGATTTATCGTCCTGGGACATGGGTATAATGTAATCAGTATTAGACGATTGGCAAGGAAAGCGGACTCGGCGACTGGTTAATTCAGGAGCCTGCGAAAAGTTGGGTTATTTCAAGACAAAAGGTTTCAAGAGTCTGCTCCGGTGTCCGGGCTCCGCTCTTAACGCTCCATTCCGCGTCGGCGATCAGGGCAAAACCCTGGCTTATTCCTTTTTTGCCCAGTTTCGCGGCCAATTTTCTCTTTAACTGGGCTTCGTCCCTTGGCAACCAGGGCGATCCGCCATCCTCGAGTTGCCAAAATAGACGCAATTCCCGCGCGGCTACGGCCAGAAGAAAAAAAAGCCTGCTAGCCTGGGCGCCGCTATTCATATCTTCGACCACCCCGCGCCAGTCCCCTCGCTCGATCTTTTTCAACGCGCCGAACGCGTCGCGCTCGAGCGAGCCCGAATCCATCGCCAGAGCTTCGGGAGAGATTTTTTCGCCTTTGTTCAAAAGCGCCAGTTTGTTAATTTCATTCCTTACCGCGCCGGCGTCGGGGATTACATTATCGAGGAAAAGCCGCCGCGCCTCGGCTTCGAAGACGATCCCCGCCCGACGCGCCTCGTTATCGACGAATTTTTCAAGCGTCGGGCCCTCGAGCCCTTTCTGTTCCCACCCCCAGCCTTGCTTGCGCGCGAATTCAATGCATTTCAATTTCGCTATATGAACGGGAATTTTAAATTTTCCCTTTTCGTGGCCGACTTCGAGACAGAAAAAGGGCCATGCGTTGTCTCTTGGCCTGGCCAGCGCGGCCGATATGGATTTCCAGATATCCGCCTTCCAGAGTTGCGCGCGCCGAACTACGATCAGGCGATTGGCCGAAAAAAGACTCGATTGCGTAAGCGCGTCCCAAAAAAGCTGATCCGGTTCCTCGTCGCCCCAGAACACCAGTCTTTCCCAATCCGCGGCGTCCGGCAAACAAGATTTGATTGTCTCCGCCGCGCGCTCCTTCAATAGATCGCTGTCAGGACAGATCAAAACGCTGAATCCCGGTCTGGCAACTGTTTTCGTCATGCGGGAACCCGCGCTTTTAAAGGTTTATGGCGTCCGGCCATTTTAGCGAGGACGCCTTTTATGGAAGATTATTCTTCAAGACGGCGCGACGGAGTTTTTCTTATCTCCGCTCGCCGCTGGCCTTATTTAGCGACTATATTTATTAGCTTGCCCGGCACGACTATGGTCTTTTTAATTTCCTTGCCGTCAAGGAATTTCTTTAGCGCCGGATCGTTCAGGGCGGCGGCTTCGATGGCCTCGCGGCCCGCGTCCGCCGGGACGACTATGGAGCCGCGCAGTTTGCCGTTTATCTGCGCTACTATGGAGATTTCTTCCTCCGCCAGGGCTCCTTCGTCATGCGCGGGCCACGCTTCCCTGGAAATATCGGTCTCATGTCCCATCCGCGACCATAACTCGGAGGCGATATGCGGCGCTACCGGAAAAAGGAGCGTGAGCAATGTGGCTAGAGCCGAAGAAAAAGCCCTGTTGTCCGCTTCGTTATCGCCCAGTTTTTCGCGGATTCCATAGAGAAAATTGGTCAGCTCCATAAGTTGCGCGATACCGGTGTTGAACTGGAATTTTTCGGCGAGATCGGCCGCCGCTTTTTTTATGGTCGCGTGCTCCTTGCGCCGGATCTCGCGGGCCAGCGGCGATTTCGCGTCTTCGTTTGAGGCTTCGCCTGATCGCAATGGAATGATTCGCGCCGACTCGTCCTGAAAAAGTCGCCAGACGCGATTGAGAAACCGCCACGAGCCTTCGATGCCAGTGTCCGACCAGTCAAAATCCCGCTCCGGGGGCGCGCCAAAGAGACAGAAAAGACGCGTTGTGTCCGCTCCGTATTTGGCGATCATGGCCGCCGGATCAACCACATTGCCCCGCGATTTGGACATTTTCGCGCCGTCTTTTAGCACCATGCCCTGGGTGAGCAACCTCGTAAAAGGCTCCGAAAGATTTTTGGGATAGACGCCCATATCGCGCAGGGCGCGGGTAAAGAAACGGGAATACAAGAGATGCAGGATGGCGTGCTCCACGCCGCCTATATATTGATCGACGGGCATCCAGTATTCCAGAGCCTCCGGATCAAAAGGACCCTTGTCCTCCCTGGGACTGGTATAGCGGGCAAAATACCAGGAGGACTCCATGAAGGTGTCCATGGTGTCCGTCTCCCTTTTCGCGGGCGAGCCGCAACGCGGACAGGAGCAGGAAACGAAACTTTCGTCGTAAGGCAACGGCGAGCGACCGTCGTCCAGCAATTTCGCGTCCAGAGGCAATTTTACCGGCAGATTTTCCTCTTTTTCCGGGACTACTCCGCATTTCTCGCAATATACGACGGGGATGGGAGCTCCCCAGTAACGTTGCCGGGAAATATTCCAGTCGCGCAACCGGTATTGAATATTCGCTTCGCCTTTACCCTGTTTTTCCAGCTCCGCCACAACGGCGGCTTTGCCCTTTTCG
>CAMWPE010000122.1 GCA_947176055.1 uncultured Desulfovibrio sp. | reverse complement strand
TCGCCCCGCCCAACTGGAACCTGGATAAATATCGCGAATCGGCCGCTGCGGGATGGGTAGCCAATACCGACAAAATCGCCGCGGAGCTCGGATTCGCTCCCCAAATCGATTTGAATGCCGGCATGCGGGAAGCCGTCGAAGGCTATCGCGCCGAAGGCTCGCTATGAAAATAACCGTTCAGGAACTCTCCAAAGCCTACGGCGGCAAGGATTTGTTTGACAAATTTTCCCTCGATATGGAGTCGGGATCGAGAATTTGCGTTTGCGGGCCGAACGGCGTCGGCAAATCGACATTTATTAAACTTCTGGCCGGAGTCGATGATCCGGACGCTGGCAGAATAATTTACCCGAAAGAATGCCGCGTAGGCTACGCCGAGCAGGAATTGGCGGAGGAGGATCTGGCGCGTCCTCTCATGGAATACGTCCTGCAAGACGTTCATGACTGGAACGACTTCTGGGAGGAGTGGGAGAGCGCTTCCCGCGAGGAAGACGAATCGAAGCTCGCGAAACTTATGGAGAAACAGTCGAGCCTCGAAGCCATGTACGGCTATAATCCGGAGCAACGAGCCCGGGAGACGCTTTCCGGACTAGGATTTGACCAGAAAAAATGGAATCGTCCCTTGAGAGAATTGTCGGGCGGCTGGCGCGAGAGGGCCAAGCTGGCTCGCGTCCTGACCGCCGGAGCCGACGTCCTCCTTCTCGACGAACCTACGAATCACCTGGACGTCGAGGCGGTGGAATGGCTGGAGGATTTTCTCCTTTCTTTCGAGGGCCTGATCATCTTTGTCGCCCACGATCGCGTCTTTATGGACAAGATTGGGACGCATATCCTGTATATGGGGCTTTCCAGTCCGGTTTTTCGCAAATCCGGTTACAGCGATTTCCTCGCGGCGCAGGAAGAATACGAAAAGCAGAGGGAAAGGGAGGCCAGGGCCATTCGCGACGACTACGAGCGCAAAATGGCATTCGTGGAGCGTTTTCGCGCCAAGGCCTCAAAAGCCAGACAGGCGGCCAGCAAACAGAAGATGGCCAAAAGACTGGAAAAAGAGCTTGACGATCTGAAACCGGAACCCAGGAAAAAGGAATTTTCTTTCGTCTGGCCGGAGGCGCCGCATAGCGAAAAGGTCATGCTCGCCTGCGCGGATCTCGCCTTCCAGTTTCCCGACGGCGAGTCTCTCTGGAATCCCCTTACTTTTACTCTTTATCGCGGCTCGCGAATAGCGCTGGCCGGTCCCAACGGCGCCGGCAAATCGACCCTACTAAAAATCCTCGCCGGCAAACTCGCTAAAACCGGCGGCGACATCGCCGTTGGCTCCCAGACGCGAATGGGCTATTTTTCCCAACATCACGCGGACACGCTCAACGGCGAAAACTCTGTCCTCGCGGAGATACGGCGTCTGGCCGATCCCTCGACTTCCGAGGAAGAACTGATGAGCGTCCTCGGGCTGTTCGCCCTTGGGCAGCCATATTTCGAGAGACAGGTAAAAAATCTGTCCGGCGGCGAAAAAAGCCGTTTAATGCTGGCCAGCCTTTTCCTTGGTCGCAATAATTTCCTGGCCCTCGACGAGCCTACGAACAACCTCGATCTCGAGAGCCGCGAAGCTCTGGCCCGCGCGCTGAACAGGTTCAAGGGCACAATAATGATGATCGCCCATGATCGCTGGTTGTTAAAGGAAACCGGCGCCGAAATCTGGGCGCTTGAAAATCGCGGCGTAACTGTTTATGACAATTTCGCGGCCTGGGATCAGGCCAGAAAAGAAAAGGCGTCCGCGTCGGCCGCCGCGAAACCCGTTCCGGAAGGTAGGGCGGAGCAAAAAAGATCAAAGCGGGAGCAGGCCGAGAAACGCAACGCGCTTTATCGCGCGCTCAAACCGTTGCGGGACAAACTCGCCGGTCTGGAAGAAGAGTTTGGCCGGATAGTCGAACGGCAGGCCGAAGTTGAAAAAAGTCTCGCCGATCCGGAGATATACGCCGATTCGCAAAAATCCGGAGCTTTATTAAAAGAATTCGAGGATACGCGACGAAAATCCGAAGCGTTAATGGCCGATATGGACAGCCTGGAAAAAGAGATCGCGGAACTCAAAAATAGCGAAAACAAGACGGATAAGGCATGACACTGAAAGACCGCAAAGATCCCATCGAGGTGTCCGCGGCCATAATTTACCGGCGCGGACTGATTCTCGCGACCCAGAGACCGGACGACGCGCCCTGGAGCGGCTACTGGGAATTTCCGGGAGGCAAAAGGGAAGGTTCCGAAACTCCGGCGAGAACCCTGCTCCGCGAACTCGCCGAGGAACTGGGAATCAAGGCCAAAGAATATCGCTTGCTGAAAACAATCGACCACGCTTACGACGACTATTCCGTGCGCCTGTCCTTTTTTCTGGTGACGTCTTACAACGGCGCGCCCTGTCCCAGGGAAGAACAAAATATGCGCTGGATCCGGCCCGAAGATCTGGACGAATTGCATTTTCTGCCCGCCGACACGGAGATGCTGAAGATCCTCAAAAGCGAGCGAGAGCTTTTGCCTTGGGAAACGCCGGAGAGGTAGAGCGTCCGTCGCCTTTCAAACGCCCAGAATCGCGCCCAGCATGGGCGCGACATCCGCCGGAGAATCCGGCAAGGTTGTCCACGCTTCTCCAATTCCCCACACCGGAACAAGATTGGTCCCCCCGGAATTGTCGTAATGCGCCCCGTCCGCGTTCATGCCATGGTCCGACATAATCAGGATCTGGTAACCGGCGGCCATCCATACGGGCAAATAGCGGGACAGGAGAGCGTCCGCGCGTCTGACCGCGTCGGCGTATTCCCTCGACTCGCCCCCCGTCCGGTGTCCGGCCCAATCGACTCCCATGCTGTGCGTAAGCATAAGATCGGGCTCGCAGAGCTCCCGCAAGACTTCCGCGTCCGCGAAAAGCTCCTGATCCGGATACGAGTCGCTCGAATAAAAGAGACCGTAGCTTATGGGGGCGAGAGGATCGTAGCGAAACCTGGACGCTGGCAACGCGGCGTCCCGCGCTCCGCAAATTTCCGCGAACCAGATGTGCGCGGCGGCGGCTACGGCAAGGCCCGCGTCCCTGGCCCGGGAAAAGATCGTCGGCGTCTCCCCCGCTGGAGAGCGATCGTTGTCCAGAATGCCGTGCGCGAGAGGATCGAGTCCGGTGGCCAGCGTCGCGTAGACATTTTTGGACACAGGCGGGGAAACTGTCCGGATAACCTTGAATGTCGCCAGCCCGCGACTCTCAAGGAGAGTCATGAAGCACATATTCGCTCTGGCCGCGTCCGCCCTCAATCCGTCGATTAACAATAACATTGCCCTGTTCATCGCCAGTCCGTGTCCCCGCTAATAAAGCTTCCGGGAAATTCCGGCCCGCTCTCGCGAATCTCGCGAGCCGTCGCGCCCATAATATTAAAATTATCCTTGAGCCAGCCGCAGAATTTAAAAATTTTTCTTAACAATTCCCGCGCGTCATTCCTGGTCCGGATTTTTGGAGATCCGCCCGGCATAAGCTCCGACGAATGCCAGAAAAAACTCAAAACCTTGCCCCCTCTGGCCGCCAGCGCCCGCGCCGCCAGCTTCATGACCATTGACGAATGCCAAAGCGGATTGCAACTCAAGGCGCCAAAAAAATGATAGCGATCAATCATTTCAGGGGCGGAGCAAAGTTTTCGCCATAATCCGGGCAGACGTTTAAACAGGGGAATCTGCGTTACGGGAATTTCCAGGATTTTCTTGCCGCCGGGCAAGGAGACCCAGTACGGATCGGCTGGCGCCAAAAAATGATCCGGGCCGTCGGGGCGTATCCGCAAGGGCGCCACGGAACAATCCGTCAGAATCCCGTTTTCCGCCAGCAACGTAAACAGCGAGCTTTTCAGATCCCAGCGGCCCATGCGGAAGCTGGTCAGACGCTCTCCGGTCGCCTCGAATCCGCTCTCCAATAAAATCCGCAGTTTTTCAGCCAGCAGGGGCGGCGGCAATTTATGAGTTCGCTCCGGCTCGACGTTTTCGTTCCGCGCGTCTTCGAACGGGGGCGTCGCCCAGTGATGCAGATGCGCTCCGATTTCCGCTCCGCACTCCTCCCTGGCCCAGAGGATCGTCTCCAGCGCCCGTCTATCTTTGAAAACAGGATAGGAGCAGAACAGGGTAAGAGGAATGCCGTATTCCGAAAATAGCGGCCGGAGCTCGCGAATAAGGGGAATATTCTCCGTAGAAACGCCGGAACTTTTATAGCGACCGCTAAAGAGGCCTTCCTCTTCCGCGTCCAGACTGGCGAACACGGTCAGATTTTTCTTTTCCGCCATAATGACAGAATACAAGGGCGCCGCCGCTTTGGCAAATATTTTCGCTATTGGAAATTTTCCGCTTAATTTGTATTCTGGGGAAAGGGGAAGGATATGGGCCAGCCGCTTAAGGTCATGTTCCTTATGGAAGATCTTCGCTTCGGGGGCACGCAAAAACAGACCGTCGCTCTCGCTTCGCGCCTGAACAGGAATCTTTTTTCGCCTTTCGCTGCGACCTTGACGGGGAAAACGGATCTGGACGCGGACGCGGAGCGTTGCGGCGTTCCTCTCTATCATATGGGTCGCGACCGGAAACTCGACCCATTCTTTTTCCTGAAACTGGGCAAGCTCTTAAGAGAGAACAAACCGGACATTCTGGTTCCCTGCACCGCCCTCCCCAACATCTGGGGCAGGATCTGGGGCAGATTGAGCGGCGTTCCCCTGATCGTAGGCACATGTCGCGGCGGGGGCGCGCCCGTCCGTCAACACGAAAGATTCCTGTGGCGGCTGGCCGATCATATAGTATGCAATTCGCGGGCGTCTATCGAAGCGATGACCGCCAGAGGCGTTCCCCGCGAAAAAATGACTTATATAGCAAATGGAACGGATACGGAGCGCTTCTCTCCCGATCCCTGCGGAACCGTACCCGGACTGATCGCGTGCGTGGCTCGTCTGGCTGAGGACAAGGATCACGAAACCTTGATCAGGGCCTTCGGCGTAGTCGCAAAAGCCGAGCCGGAGGCCAGATTGAGACTGGTCGGCGAGGGCCCGCTTATGGATAAACTTGTCGCCTTCGTCCGGAACGAGCTGGAGCCAGCCGCCGCGCGACGGGTGGAATTCGCGGGAGCCAGCGCGAAGCCGGAAGAAACATATCGGGAAGCCTCTGTCTTCGCCTTGTCGTCAATCCGCGAAAGCCAGCCCAACGCCATTCTCGAAGCCATGAGCGCCGGTCTGCCGGTTTGCGCGACCGCGGTCGGCGGTATCCCCCAGATGATTAACGACGGAAGGGACGGCCTTCTTTCAAAACCCGGCGACGCGACAAGCCTGGCGGCGAATATCCTCGCCCTCCTGCGAGATCCCGAAAAAGCCAAAGAAATGGGGGAGGCGGGAAGACGCGAAGTTCTCGCCAATTACTCGCGCGACGCCATGGTCAAAGCGCATGAAGAGCTTTTCCTGAAACTATGGAACCATCCCGCAAGGATACGCCGATGAAAACGCTATTCGCCTTTTTTTTGCTGATATTCGCGCTCTATAGCGCGGCTCCGGCTTCGGCCGCGGAGGACACAATCGTAAGCGGGCCGCGCTATAGAACGGAACTGTGGAATGGTAAAATACTCACCGCCACCTTCAGGGCGGGTATGTGCTTCGCTCCCAACGGTTACGCCAAGGGCGTCTTCATCCTTCGTCATTCGAACGGCGACGAAGACGTCTATCATGTAAAAGGCCACTGGCAAAACGACGAATTCACTGTGGAACACGGCTCCGGTCATAAATTCAGCGGCCAGTTCGTCAGTGACTCAAAGATAAAAGGCAAAGTAAAATTAAATAAAGGCATGACATTAAATATGTCCGGAAACCGGACTCATAATGTCCGTCTGATCGCCCACGACTGCGCTCCCCTCAAATGACGCGGCAAATGGCGCCATTCCCGGCGCCGCGACTATAACAAGCAACGCCGGATAACGCTCCGGCGCGATCTCCGGGATTTTGCCATGACAATTTTTTTCTTTCTTACCGGACTATTGCAGGGGCTGATCATCTGGGCTATGGGACAGGCGGGTCTGGCCCTGCTGGAACGGGCCCGCAAGGAAAGGGAGCTGGCCGCCGTCGCCCCTCCGGAGGGCTGGCCCCCCTGCGGCCTGATTATTCCCATTGCCGGACTTTCGCCCATGACGGGAATGGCGCTCAAAAGCCTGCTTTCGCAGGATTATCCCGATTACGTCGTCAGGATTGTATTGGAATCAGCCAACGACCCGGCGGCGCCGCTTGTCGCCGGCCTTGAAAACGAATTTCCACGCCTCCGGGTTGTAATAGCGGGTCCCGCGATACATTGCGGCCAAAAAAACCATAATATTCTGGCGGGGCTTGCCGCCCTGCCGGAGTCCGTTCGAGTTTTCGCATTCTGCGACTCCACGCATCTGGCGCGTCCGGATTTCCTGCGTTGCCTCATCGAACCCATCGCCCGTCGCGAGGCGGCCATAACGTCCGGTTATCATCAGGTCGAAAGCGGCGACCGGGGGGCGGCTACCCTGGGCTACGCCTTGAGCGTCCTGTTTATGCGCCTCTTGCAGGGAATGTCCATTCTCACCCAGCCCTGGGGCGGCGCCATGGCTATGACAAAAGCCGCTTTCGTCCGCTACGAGGTCGCCAAATTATGGTCGACAAACGTCGTCGACGACTGCTCCCTGGCCGGTTGGCTTCGCGGCCGGGGCGTTCATGTCCGGCACGTGCCCGGCGCCTTGCTTATAACCCGGGCCTCGGCGCATACTTTCCGCGTCTGGAACGCCTGGCTGACCAGGCAAATTCTCTTCCTCAAATTTTGCATGCCTGGTCAATGGCTGGGTCTGGGGCTAGTCTGCTTTATTATGGCGGGACCTCCGATCTGGTGCGCGCTGGTTTGCCTTCGCGGCGTCATGGGGATCGGCGGCGGTATGGCCCCATTCCTGGCCCTATGCCAGCTCTGCTTTGTGGCCTGGGCCATATACGGCTGGCGAAAACTGCTCCCCAAACAACCCGCCTCGGCGCCCTGGATATTTTCCTTTTTCTGCGCCTGCGGCATGTTCGCCCTGGTCTATGGCCGCTCCTTTTTCCAGTCTCATATTATCTGGGCCAATATCCGTTATAAAGTCGGACGAGGAGGCAAAGTGGAAGCCATGGAGCGTCTGAACGAAGCGCCGAAAATCTCCGCCTGATCCCGGCTTCGCGCCCGCGGCCGGAACCGGGAAAACCGGAATTTTTCGCCCGCGACTTTGACAGATATATCT
>CAMWPE010000121.1 GCA_947176055.1 uncultured Desulfovibrio sp. | reverse complement strand
CCCGAAGCCCGGTTCGCGCCGGGCTTTTTTTTCGGCCGCCGGGAGTTTTCGCTCGCCTCCTCTTATTTTATCGTTAAAGCGCGCGAGAGACCATTAAGCCTTGAAGAGCGGCTTTGGAGGCGTCATCTAGCGAAAAGACCCCGTCCGGGAATTTGATTCTCTCCGTCGATGAATCGCGGCGGCCGTCGCCAAGTCCAACGCGCTTCCCCTTTTATTTCGCCGGAGCAATCGAATCTCTCGCGCCGATAAATTCGCGCTCGCCAACAACTCTCCCGATATTTGGGGAAATTTTTCCCATTGACAAAATTAACGCCGCTACAAAGCGGCAAAAAAATAAAAATTTTTGTGCCTGTTGGGCAAATCTTGCCCTGGCCTTTCGCATGATACCGCGAACCAAAAGCATTCCTGGGCAAATTAAGCGTCAAAAAACTGTGGCACGGATAGTGCATATTGTCGGGCGAAGGCAAATAAGGCAAAAACCGCGGGTATTGCCACGAACGGTACTCCGGTAAGTATTTGGCCGCCGGCCGCGGGAATTTCGGCATTTTTTGGGCTGGCAAAACATAATTATATCCCTATAGGGGAAATCGGCGGTCGGTCGCGCAAGCTTATTATTACCGCGCCGTCGAACATACAGCACATTCACGGAGGAATGTTATGTACATTAATCACAACCAGATGGCTAGCAACGTAGCGAACACCCTTACGAGCCATTACTCCAATCTCTCCACCTCTACCCAGCGCCTTTCCTCCGGTCTGCGTGTTAATGGCGCGGCCGACGACGCTGCGGGACTGGCTATTCGCGAGTTGATGCGCGCGGACATCGCCGCCCTCAATCAGGGCGTGCGCAACGCCAACGACGCCATCTCCCTGTTGCAGACGGCGGACGGCGCCCTGGGCGTAATTGACGAAAAACTGATCCGCATGAAAGAGCTTGCCGAACAAGCCGCCACGGGAACTTACGATTCCACCCAGCGTCTGATGATCGAGTCCGAATATCAGCAGATGGCTTCGGAAATCACCCGTATCGCCAACGCCACCGATTTCAACGGCATGAAGCTGTTGAATGGCGATCTGTCCAGCTCCACGCATAAGGGAACCGGCGGCGGCGAGTATGGCATTTCCTCGCAAGGCAAGATGAAGATCCACTTTGGCACGATGAACGACTCCGCCGAAGACTATTACTACATCCAGATCGGCGATTGCACCGCCTCCGCTTTTGGCGTAGGCAATCAGGCTTCAACCGACGCCAAGGCTTATACGGTATCCACGCAGGCCGCCGCGCAGGAAGCTCTGGTCGGCATCAACGACGCCATCGTCTCCAAGGACAAGATCCGCGCTCACCTTGGCGCGCTCCAGAACAGGCTGGAGAACACGATCACAAATCTCACAACCCAAGCCGAAAACCTGCAGGCTGCGGAATCCCGCATTTCCGATGTGGACGTGGCCACGGAAATGACGAACTTTGTCCGCAACCAGATCCTCACCCAGTCCGCCGTAGCCATGCTTTCACAGGCTAACAGCATGCCTCAGATGGCCATGCAGCTCATTGGCTAATACGGACGAGGATCGAGCCGACCGCGAGAGAAATATCGCGGCGTAAAAAAATTCCCGGAAGTTTCGCGCTTCCGGGAATATTTTTTTAATTCGCGATCTCCGGCGCTTCTTGCCTGGAAGGCCGCGACTTCGTTTTAATTCCGCGAAATCAGATCTTTTTTACTTCCTTGTACCAGGCCGACGCGTTTGTCAACAACCCGTTGAGTTGCAAAGCGAAGCTTTGCGGATCCTTGAGGTATCCGTCCATGAGCAGGCAGGAATCGAATAGCGCGCGGGTCATGGATTCGAGCGCGGGATCGGTATTGTCCGCCTTGAAAATCGCCAGCATATTCCGCAACAGGGGATTTTCGCGATTCACTTCCAGGACTTTTACGGGAATGGAGTCGTCTTTTTGCATGATCTTGAACAGCTTTTCCATCGAGGAGCTCATGGCTCCGTCCGGGGAAACCAGAAGCGCGGGGCTGTCCGCCAGGCGTTGAGAAACGCGAACTTCCGTTACCTTGTCACCCAGTATTTCTTTCATGCGTTTCAAAAGTTCTTCGAAGGCGCCCTTGTCCTCGTCGGAAAGTTGCGAAACCGCTTCCCCGGCGGATTCGGTGTCGGCGAACTTGTCAAGTTCGTCCGGTTTGACGCTTTCAATGCTTTTGAAGGTCCATTCTTTATATGTTCCAATACCTTCGACTACAAATTCGTCAACGGGCTCGAACAGGAAAAGAACCTCGATGCCTTTTTTGCGGAAAATTTCCATATGCGGATTCATTTTCGCGGCTTCCCTGTTGGGAGCGGTCGCGAACCAGAATGTCTTTTGATCCGCGGGAGCGCGATCCATATATCCTTGCAGACTGGTCAAATCCTTCGCCTCGGGGAGCGCGGAGGAATTGAAGCGCAAAAGTCCGGCCACGCGATCGCGATTAATATAATCCGTATAACCGAGTTTAAGAATCTTCCCATGCAAATGCCAGAAAGTATTATATTTATCCGCGTCCTCCCCGGCCATTTTTTCCAGATAACCCAGGGTCTGCTTGGTAATGACCTGGTTTATCTTTTGGAGGATCACGTTTTCCTGCAATGTTTCGCGGGAAATATTGAGCGGGAGATCCTCCGTATCGACGACGCCCTTAAGGAAAGAGAGGTATTCCGGCAATAATTCCTTGTTGTCATGCTGGATAAGCACTCGCCGCGCGTACAGGTCGAGGCCCCAGTGGTCGCGTTTGCCCGCGTATATTTCGGATTCCGTCGCCGGCGTATAGAGGAGCGCCGTAAATTGCACGGGAACGTCCACAGAAATATGCTGCTCGTCAAGAGGATCAGTTCTGTCGTAAGTGAGCGCTTTATAAAAATTATTGTATTGCTCCTGACTGACGGCGCTCTTTGGCTCGCGCCAGATAGCGGCCTGCGTGTTCGCCTGATCGCCGTCGACAAAGATCGGGAAAGGAATAAAGGCCGAATGCGTCCGGATGATCTCCTCGATCCGGTATTTGTCGGCATATTCGCCGGCGTCGGTCTTGAGATAGGCCTTTATAATCGTTCCCCGCTCCGGTTTTTCGCCTGTCGATTCCTCCACAGTAAATGTGCCAAGGCCGTCGCTGGTCCAGACATGGGCCGCTACGCCTTCATCCGCGAATGCCGGACGCGAGGTTACCTCCACCTTGTCCGCGATCATGAAGACCGAATAAAATCCCACGCCAAACCGGCCGATAATATTGGCCGCGTCCGCTACGGCGCCGTCTTCGCCGGATGTTTGCGCTCCGGCCAGATCCGCGAGAAATTGCTCCGATCCGGATTTCGCTATGGTGCCCAGGTTTTCGGCCAGCTCTTCCGCCGTCATGCCCAGACCGGTGTCCGCGATCGTGAGGGTTTTGGCTTCCTTGTCCAAAGTTATCCTTATCTCCAGAGGCAGCTCCGGCAGACGGGGTTGTTCGCCCTTGTTTACCCTGAAACGGAGTTTATCCAGCGCGTCGGAGGCGTTGGAAATGAGCTCGCGCAGAAAAATCTCCCGGTTGCTGTAAAGGGAATGCGTCAGAATATGAAGCACCTTGCGGACTTCGGCCTGAAATTCCCGCTGAACTTTGCCTTCTTCGGCCATTTATCAATCTCCTTGAGCGTAAAATATTGCCATGCGCGGTCGTCGCGACAATTGCGGCTTTCGCAAATATAAGTTAGGCTTATCGCGTCGTCCAGAATTTTATTAAAAACGGACAGGCGGAAAATGGCGCCATCCATACGCTCCGCGCGCGGCGGGGCAAACAAAATCTTGCCTTTTCCAGAGTTCGTTTGCGACCCGCGAGATAAATTTCCCGCGCAGGAGGGACTGTATGGATCAGACCGTCGTGTTGCTCTCGCGACTGCAGTTCGCGAGCACCATTTTCTTTCATTTTATTTTTGTCCCGCTAACGCTGGGATTGTCCATCATCATAGCGTGGATGGAAACGCGCTATGTATTAAGCGGCGACGATTTCTGGAAACGGCAAACCAAATTCTGGGGGCGCCTCTTCCTCATTAACTTCACCCTGGGCGTCGTTACTGGCATTACCCAGGAATTCCAGTTCGGCACCAACTGGGCCCGCTATTCGGAATACGTGGGCGATATCTTCGGCTCCCTCCTGGCAATAGAAGCGACAGTGGCGTTCTTTCTCGAATCCACATTCATCGCCGTCTGGTTTTTCGGCTGGAACAAAATCGGCCGCAAATTGCATTGTCTCTGTATCTGGATCGTGGCTATCGCTGGCAACACCTCGGCCTTCTGGATCATCATGGCCAACGGTTTCATGCAACATCCCGTGGGCTATCAAATTAACGAGGCCCAGGGCAGGGCGGTATTAAGCAGTTTTACGGATGTGGTTTTTAACGGCTTTGCCTGGGGCCAGTTCGCGCACACGGTGCTCGCCGCGTGGGCCTTGTCCGGATTCTTTGTGCTGGGTATTTCCGCGTGGCATTTGCTCCGCAAATCCGAAACGGATTTCTTCCATCGCGCGTTCAAAATGGTCGCTCCCTACACCCTTATTTTATCCATTCTTGTAGCATTCAGCGGCGATCAGGAAGGCGTGGCCGTAGCAAAATACCAGCCCGCGAAACTCGCGGCCATGGAAGCCCATTGGAGAACCCAGGATCACGCGCCATTTTATCTCATCGTATGGCCGGATCCCGAAAATCGTCGCAACAGCGTGGAAATGATTGGCATTCCCAGCCTGTTGAGCCTCCTCGCCTATCATGCCCCATCCGCCGAGGTTAAAGGGTTGCTTGATTTTCCCGTAAACAACTGGCCTCCTGTCACAGAGGTCTTTTGGTGCTTCCGCGCCATGGCGCTTATAGGCGTTTATCTGCTGGCTCTGTCCATCTGGGCGACCTGGCAAAGGAAACGCCCGGAACCCAGCTCCGCTTTATTAAAGATCCTGGTCTGGAATATTCCCATTCCTTATATCTGCATCATGTTTGGCTGGACAGTGGCCGAGATGGGGCGCCAGCCGTGGATAGTTTACGATCTCCTGCGCACTTCCGACGCTGTTTCGCCATTGCCTTCGAGCAATGTTGCAATATCACTTATCGCCTTTACCCTGCTCTATACCGTACTCGGTATATTGGATATTTATTTGTTGCGCCGAAGCGCCCTCAAGGGACCGGATCCGGTTAAAACCCAGGATCCCAAGGAGGCTTAATCATGCTGGAAACTGTCTGGTTCGTCCTCTGGACACTGTTATGGGCCGTTTATTTCCTTCTGGATGGCTTCGACCTTGGCATTGGCTCCCTCATGCCTTTCCTGGCCAGCGACGAGGAACAGAAAAAGGTGATGTATTCGGCCTCCGGTCCCTTCTGGGACGGCAACGAGGTCTGGCTAATCGCCGCCGGCGGCGTAACCTTCGCGGCTTTTCCGAAAGTTTACGCGGTGATGTTCAGCGCTCTTTACGCGCCCCTGCTGATTCTCCTGTTCGCCCTTATCCTGCGCGCCGCCTCCTATGAATTCCGCGAACATATTGAGCATGCTTCCTGGCGAGCTGTCTGGGACTGGACCCATTTTATTGTAAATATCCTGGCCTGCGTTGTGTTGGGAGTATTCTTCGCTAATCTTTTCCGGGGAATTCCCTTCGACGCGAACGGCGTTTATTTTGGCAATTTGCTTAAACTCTTTAATATTTACGGCATAGCCGGAGGTATCTTCTTTCTGCTTATATTCATGATGCACGGCGCAATCTGGCTCTCTATAAAATCCACTGGCCAGTTGAAGGATAAAGCCGTCGCGGCCGCCGGAGTCCTCTGGGTTGGCGTGGCTTGCATGCTCCTGATTTTCCTCGTCCTGACGGCGTTCTATACGAATATCTACTCCAATTATATCCGCATGCCCTGGCTTATAATTTTGCCTGTTCTCGCGGTTATCGGCCTGCTGTATATTCCGCGCGCTCTCAACCATGGAAAATCATTCCTGGCCTGGGCTTCAAGCGGACTCTTTATCGTCTCCGTGACCTTTTTCGGAGTGATGGGCATTTATCCCAATATGCTTATTTCCTCCATGGATCCCGCGGCGACCATCACGGCCTTTAATGGCTCCTCGACAACCCTGACTCTGGAAATCATGCTCGTTGTCTGCCTGGTCATGGTTCCAATTGTCCTGCTCTATCAGTTCTGGATGTACCGGCTCTTTTCCAAACCCGTGCCTCCTTCGGAACTGGACGAGCATCTGTATTAAGGATTGCTCTTAAATAGTTCAAAATAATGGCGGATGGCCGCGCCGATCGGTCATCCGCCGCGATAGCCGCCTCGCGCGGCTTTATTAATACCCCCGCGGAGGAGTGTTATGAAAAAAATCGCTTGTCTGCTAGTCCTGGCCTTACTACTTGGCGCATGCGTAAAACAAAAAATGACTTTCGAGCAACAGCAATTAAACGACGCCAGCCAGCAGTGCCGCCAGGAAGCGACCAGCATGAATCCGGAAAATCCTACATTCATGAACTCCCTCTGGAGCTCGTATTATGAAATGTGCATGAGCAACTTTGGCTTTACCGAGGAGCAAATAAACAGCACGATTTATTAAATACTTTGTTTGTCGTTGTCCGGAGGATATGTTAGACCGGGAATTAGAGAAGATAGGTGTAAATGAGGGGATTAAATTTTGAAGTCGCGCCGGTCGGGGAGATAAGGGAACAGATTACCGATCGCGAGGGGAGCAAAGCCGACGCGGTTTCTTTTAAGCGCGACACCGCTCGCATTCCCGCGCTTTTCTGTCAGACCTTCTCGCGTTTATTCAATATTTAACAAATTCCGGATCCCATTCTTCCGGCGGAACCGGCTTTATTTCCGGATTTTCAATCTCTACCCTGTAAGCATCAACCCACAATCTCTTGTCCGACCTCAATCGCGCGCGAATGAAATGATTGTCCCGGTAAATCGCGCTCTTTAAGTTCCAGGTAAATCCGGACAGGGGTATTAAAGTTAACTTTTTTCGTGGATGTGGCCCGTAAGTTACGCAAATAACCGTTATCTTGCTTATTATACCCTTAAGCGTCAGCCAATCGTCGTCGACAGGCCCGAAGTATCTATAAATATAATCTGTAAGATAATAATATTTTAAATTTTTATACGCGCTGGATGTATCCAGCCACGCGATATCCTCTTTGTTGGTTTTTGTGAAATCCCATTCAACTTCGTCGCCCAGCTCAAATACGAATGGAACCCCGTCTCCTTCCACTTCGTTCACTAGAACCGTAACCACAGCTATTCCCTCCGCTACCCCACAGAT
>CAMWPE010000120.1 GCA_947176055.1 uncultured Desulfovibrio sp. | reverse complement strand
TTTGTCCAGAAAAAATCTAAAAATTAGCCCATTTTAATTATGAGATAACCTCTAAGGCCTCAATTCTTCCACAAAAGATTTGAGCTTCTGGAAAAATATATTTTTTTCCTCTTCTATCCTGTTGTTTTTTGACAGAAAGTACCTCCAGTCACTTCGCCCCTCACACCCTCGCCTTGAGAGCCCTGGTCAATTGTTCCAGCAATTCCGCTACCTTGGTGTCGCATTCGGCGCGGGCCAGCTCCGGCGGCATTATCTCGAGAATTTTCGGGTTGCGGTAGTTGTATTTATTTTGAGCGGAGCTGCGAATCCTGGATTCAAGCTCGATCATGATTGTCCGGATTTTCTTGATTTCCGATTCCGCGTATTCCTCTATGCCCGAGCAGGGAAACACGGCGCTGGATAAATAGACTTCAAGCGCGTTCCTGTCCTCTTCCAGCTCGTCTACGACGTCCTGCCTCGAGCGATAGACCGGCTTCGCGCCGCCGTAGATCGTCTCCGCTCCGTCCTTTTTCGCGCCGTCCGCGCTATTCCGGCTCCTGATCTTGCCCAGGATGCTGTCTCCGGGTTTCGCGGACGCTTCGCCCCCGGCCGGCTCTTCGCTCTTCTTTCCCCCCGCGCCCGCGATATAGCGGGTAAGATCGGAGAACTCGTCAGGCTCCGCGTCGGGATAACAGTTGGCGAGAGCCTGGAAAGTATTTTTATATTTTACCGCCACATCCCTGCGCGCTGGCAGACCGTGCCTGTGCCGCATGAGACCCAAAGCCAACGGCCGCGCGTAACGGAGATAAAGCGCGCCCAGCACGCTCTCCAGTTGCCGCTTGTAATACTCCGCGGGCCACGCTCCCATTTTTTCCAGCAACATGGCCCGAAGATCCAGACTGTCGTTAAAATAACCGCCCAGATCATCCATATATTTCATCAAGGTGTCATAGAGGTTGGAGGAAAGCCTGACCGCGAGATCCTCGAGCCGGTGCAGGACTTCCTCGTTAATTTTCTCCCGGATTTTGGCGTTCATGACTTCCAGATCGTCGCTGTCGGCCCGCGCTTTCTGGGCGTCGAAGAAGATCTCCCTTTGTTCCGGTTCGAAGTGTTTCAGATTGGACACGCTGGCCTTGGCCTTGTCCACGTAGTCCGTCTCCATGATCTTGAGACTGCCGGTTATCAGTTCATTGGCGTTGTCGCGGCTGATTTTCGCCTGGATCTTCTCCCAGATTCCATTAAACCATTCGTTAAACAGGATTATAATCCGCTCGTCGTAATTTTCGCGCATGGCCGCCGGATTGTCCGGCACCCGGCTTCTGACCGTTCGCTGGATAGCCGCGGCCCTGTCGTCCAGCTCGTTTACCAGCTTGTCGCAACTCTTGCGCAGGATTTCCTCCCGCTCGTTTCGCAGGTAACTGTCCATACGCTTTTTGAGCTCTTCCACGCCGGCGGACTGTTTTATTGTGTCGTCGTCGTCCGAAGGCAGATCGAGCAACGTGGCCATGCGTTTTTTGAAAACGTCGCGCGGTTCGACAAAATCGAGCTCCTTGAGCTTGTTGTCCAGGAACAAGCCGGCGATGGCCGCGCCGAAGACGACCTTGTTTTCGTCGATATTGGCGTCCTTGAATTGCTCGAGGACATCCTTGCGGTTTTTCAGATATCCCTCGCGGGTCTTTTGATCGTCGATTCTGGACATGAAGAAAAAGACCTTGTCGCGGACCGGCACGCTGTCGTCCCCGGATTTGGCGTAGCGCAGGATATCGCTCTCCTGCCCCTTGAGATCCGGCTGATCGGAGCGTTTTACGATAATCACCGCGTCGCTGTCCTCCAGCATCTTCTTGGTTTCTTCCTTGTGCTTCTCCAGACCGGAATCGATTCCGGGCACGTCGTAAAATAAAATCCCGTCCATCTCCGCCAGACTTTTGGTATAGAGATCGACGGCGGCTATGGCATGGGCGTAGCGACCGTCCGCGGCGTATTTTTCCAGATCCGGCGCGATTTCCTCGAGGCTCAGAAAATGGATCGGGGGTATTTCGCGATCGAGCAGGCCGCGCAACTGATCCATATTGGCGCGAATGAGGTCCAGATCGGCTTTGGCCTTGGCCGCGGCGTCGTCGTTTTCAGATTTCGCCAGCTTCTCCAAATCCCGGATATCTTTCTCGAAATCCGCCGTCGGCTTTGTCCGGATCTCCAGCCGTTGCTCGTCTTCGCCCAGGACAGAATGCAGCCTGGTGGTGGTAAAGGTGCAGCGCTTTTGCTTGTTCGGCAACAGATCCTCGCCGATCCACGCGTTGATAAAGGACGATTTGCCCGATTTTTCCAATCCGACAACAGCTATGTGAAATTCGCCCTTTTCCAGCCGGCGCAACTTGTTCTCTATCTTTTTCCGCGCCTGGGCGATTCCTTCCAGATCGTCCGGCGAAAGCCAGGAGCGAACTTCGCCGTGGTTGACGAGGGCGTCGACATGCTTGAACAATTCCCGCGCTTCCCGCAACCTGCCAGCTTCGCGGCCGCAAATTTCCTTCCATTTTTCCATGACGATCTATTTCTCCGAATATAATTTTTTTATCTCAAGCAGATCCGCTTCGGCGTCTTTCCGCCGTTCGCCGGCCTCGTCCAGTTTCTTTTCCATCGCGACGGCGTTTTCCATCTTTTCCGCCGTAAGCCTTTTCAAATTCTCCCGGAAGGAATCGTAGAGACTTGTCCTGTAAGCGGCGATATTGCTGGAAAACTCCGCTTCCTTATCCATTATCGCCTTTTCGATTATTTTAAGCCGCTCCGGAATAAGCTCCCGGAAAGCGACCTGAAAATCCACCTCGACGGTCTTGATGGCGGGGATGTTTACGATAACCTTGGTTATCCTCTCCCGGATTATTTTTGTGGCTTTGCCTGTAATCCGTCGCCACGCGTTCACTAAAACATTGCTGTCCAGATTGCTTACCTCGCGCATCACATTCTCTATCTTGTTCCAGGCTTTGGCGCGGGAGCGAATGCCCGAGGCGGGCTTTAGCTGATATTCCGTGTATTCTTTTAATCCTTGCGCCGTGATCCTCGCGACTCCGCGCAGGCCGTCGGGCAATTTGTCGTTTTCTTCGTTGAGGTAGCGGATAAAATCCGTCTGAATCCGCTCGAGACAGGAATGAATCTTGTTAAGAAGTTGTTCCGCGGCCAGTTTGTAATTTTTGTCCGCGATTTTCTCGCAAACGCGGATAAAGTCGTCGAAAATCCTGGGAAGGGCCTTCGTCGCCGCGTCTCCGGCCTCGCCGTCCATACCCTCGAGGCATACGCGCCGCGTGTAGCCATGCTTTATCAGTTGCCGAAGAACCGACTCCAGCGCCCGCTTGTCCGGCAAACTGTCCGGCAGCGGCCTGCCGGAGATTATGGCGGCTTTCGCGCTTTCGACAGGTTTCAGGAAAGCCTTTTCGATGCTGATATCCCAGTTTCGCGTGGCCAGGAGCATGGGCGAGGCGAAATGGGGGAACTTTTGCCAGAGCATTTCCCATTCCGCCTTGTCGTCGTCGCCGTAAAAGGCTTTGCGTATAACCAGAGTCAGCCAGGAGGAGATAAACAGTTCCAGAGTGTTCGCGGCTTTTGTCTGAATTACGCCTTGCTCTTTAGCCGTTTCCTCCAGCTTCTCGATATATTGCCGCGCGTCGCCGCGAATACGCAACCTTACGGCGTCGATGCTCCTTTTCAGCCATTCGCCGGTTTCATCCGCGACTCCGGCGTATCTGGCGTAAGGCGGCGGCAGGAGGATGGCGGCCAGATTGTCCGTCAGCCTGCTTTTCAAATTGCCTAGAAAAGCCTCCGAACCGGCGGTTTCGCATAGCTGGTTAAAAACTTCCGTCTTTTCCCCGTCGCTCCATGTGGCGAACTTGCCCATGAGATCCAGATCCACGCCCTCGTAAGGGTCGCCGTCGCGACCGCCCGTCACCAATCCGCGGAAACCGGCGTCGATTCTTTTCCAGGCCTTGCGGGACTCGCTCGCGTCGGCATCGAACAGTTTCAGGGACAGGAGCGCGGGCAAAGGCGAGATTCGCGATAATTTTACGCCGGCGGCGGCTTCCGCGCCATATTTTTCGCCTATTCGCTCCTTGATCGCCTCGAGTCTTTCCTCCAGGTATTTTTTCTCGTTGCGCGGCCAGCCGTCTGGCGTCTTCAGGAGGAATTCGTCCGTCTTTGTCGCGACGAAAAACATCCTCTCTAGCGGCGCGTCGATCAAAGCGATCTGCTCCATGGCCGCGTCAAGGAGCGCCTCCTGCTTCACGGGATCGGTTTCATGCGCGCCGAATGTGACCAGACAAAGAGAATCGCGGCATTCGGCCATTACCCGGAGGTTGCGCTCGTCGCCCGTGTATTTGAGGCCGGGCAAATCCAGCAACTCGAGACCAAACTCCTCCGGCGCTTCCAGCAAATCGCGAGCCTGCAAGGGATATTCGACCAGAAATTCCGGAGCTTCGATATCGGGGTTATTGGCCGCGGCCTTTCTATAGGTCTCCATGACCTCGTCCAGTTTTTCGCGGATCCCGACGGCTGAATCGACCGGTATCTCGCCGCTGGGCCACTCGGCTCCCGCTGTAGGCTCGATAAAGAGCCCCGGTTTGGCCGCGTCGCGGATTCTCGTCACGCCCGCGCTCTTTTCCTGCACGTCCGTCGGCAGGAGTTCCTGGCCGCACAGGAAATTGAGCAAACTGCTCTTCGCGCTCGATGTGGTGCCTATAGCCGCTATCCGGATAACCGGGCGACGGAGCCCGTTTAAAAGCTCGTCGCGGGATTGGGCCAGTTCTCTGGCCTTTTCGGCGCTCTCTGCGCCGAGCGCGGCGTACAGGCTCGCTATGGCCTCCAGGGCTTTGCCGGTATCGTCGTAATGCTTCTCGGCCAGCTTTTCGGCGCCGGCCAAAGCGATTTTTATTTTTTCAAAAGGATTCTGTTCCATAAATCGCGGTTTCCCGAAAAGGCGATGTCGCGCGAAAGAATCGCGCGATCGCGGTCCATATCAGGCCGCTCCCGACGGCGGCCGCGTCAAATCGTTCCGTTCCCGACGCTCACCGTTTGAACACAAAATATAATCCCGCCAGTATCAGGCATAACCCGAAGATCCGCGACAGGGAGACGCGGATTACGGGCAGTCCGAAGCAACCGAAATTATCGAGCAGGGTCGCCATGAAAAGACTGCCCAGAATCATGGCCACGCCGGTGTTCAGGGCGCCAATCTTCGGCACGCACACAATGGACACAAATACCAGTATGGCCCCTAAAAGGCCGCCGCTCCATTGCCAGGCCGGAGCCTGAAAGGCCTTGAGAATGTGACCGTCGCCAAAGAAAAAGGCGGCCGCTGTCAAAAACAGGGTTCCTGTGAGAAAGGAGACCAGGCTTGCCTCGAGGCCGCCGGTATGGCGGCTCAAGGCGGCGTTAATGGGCGACTGCATGGCGATCAGGCATCCGGCGAAGGCCATGAGCAGGATATAACGCATGACCGGCTAGATTTTTATTGGCATGGAGCCGAAGTTTTTTTCGTATCTCGCGGCGAATTCGGCCGGAGTGTAGGAGTGTTCCTGGGTGCCCAGTTTTTCGATGGCGTAGCTCGCGGAGATCGCCCCCAGCCTGGCGGCTTCCGGCATGGACAGACCGGCGGCCAGGCCTTTGAGGAGGCCGGCCCTTTGCGCGTCGCCGGCCCCCGTGGGATCGGCCACGCCGTTTACCGGAGCGGCGGGGATAGTCTCGTCCGTCCCGTCCGCGCCCCTTACGCGAACCCCGGCGGCGCCCAGGGTAGTGACCAGCCAGAGCGTCCTGCCCAGCAATTCGTCCTCGCTCATGCCGACGGCCTTGCAGATCATATTAACTTCGTAATCGTTGGCGACCAGCGCGAAAGAACCTTCGATGGCGTCCCGCAAATCGTCCGGGGAAAGCACCGGAATTTGCTGGCCCGGATCAAATATATAGGGGACTCCGCGCTCGCGGAAGAATTTTGGCAGGGAGCGCATGTCCTGGACATTGCCGGGCGACACTATCGCTATGTCCTTTTCCGGATCCAGACGGGGAAAATCGTAACCGGCCGGCAAGCTCATGGCGCCCGGGTAGAAGCCCGTGATCTGGTTGCTATTCAGATCCGTGGTTATGTAGCACAAGGCGGTGAAGATATCTTCATGCCTCGCCACGCCTTCCAGCGATACGCCCATGGATTCGAGCTTTTGGGCGTAGGAGCCAAAATCGCGCCCCGCCGAAGCCACGACAACGGGATTTTCGCCCAGCAACGCCAGGGAATAGGCTATATTGCCGGCGCAACCGCCCCGTCTCTCCGCCATGCTATCGACCATGAAGCTGACATTGAGCATATGCAGTTTGTCCGGAAGCAAGTGATCCTTGAAGTTTCCCTGAAAGGTCATGATCCTGTCGAATGCCAGCGATCCTGATACGTAAATGGCCATGCGCTCCAACCGCCTTGCGAATTAATAAAAAACAATGAATTTGTTAAATATTTATCCCGAAATACGCCGAAAGGCAATCCGGCCGCGACGCGTCTTCCCGGCCTGTGACCCAGTCTATGGCATATGTCTTGCATACTCTCTTGAAACTATAAATTTCGTTGATCCGCGTCGCTTTGGCGACGATTAAACATACGGCAAAAAGATGTTTGGCAAAAATCCGGACCCAAGCAAAACCGAAGAAGCTACTCCAAAACGCAAAAGAAAACAGCGGCAGGAAGGCAACGTTCCCAAATCGCAGGAACTGGGCAAGGCTGTCAGCCTCATAGGCGGCATGACCGCGCTCTATCTGTGGATCGGCCCGATGAAGGAAAATATCGAGACCATTTTCCGCCGCTTTTTGAGTCATTCCTGGGAATTTGAAGCTACTCCGGAGAATGTGTACGCGCTCAGTCTCGACATGGTCGCCGAACTGGCGAAAATCATTCTTCCGATCATTTTGTTTCTTGGTTTTCTGGCTTTTCTCGCGCAGAGGATTCAGGTAGGCAAGCTCTGGACGACGAAGGTATTCAAGCCCAAGTTCCAGCGCTTTAATATAATCAAGGGTATCAAGCAGATGATCCTCTCGCCGCAGACGATCCTGCGCACGTTAAAAAGCGTGCTTTTCTCGATAATTCTGGGGGTGATTCCCGCCTATCTCATCTGGCGAGAGCATGAAAATTTCCTGCCCATGTACAACGCGACGGCCGAAGGCGTGGCCAGCTACATGCTCGACATGGCTTTCACTCTGGCCAGTTACGCGCTCCTGCCCATTCTGGTCATCACCGCCTTCGACGTGTGGCAGTCACGTTACGCCTACCGCGAAAATATGAAAATGAGCAAGGACGAAGTAAAGGACGAGCGCAAGAACGCCGAGGGCGATCCCATAATCAAGAGCAAGCAGCGGCAAAAGATGATGGAAGTCATGAGCA
>CAMWPE010000119.1 GCA_947176055.1 uncultured Desulfovibrio sp. | reverse complement strand
TGGTCTCGGAGATGTGTATAAGATACATGATACAGAGTATCCGGGTTATTGTCATTACCTCTGCGAGCGGAGGGGTGACTACTGTAAAAATAAATGCGACCCAGCATCTGCTCAGATTGTCATGACCTCTGCGAGCGGAGGGGTTACGACATTTGCTAAACAAGAAAAAATTTTTCATGATATTGTCATGACCTCTGCGAGCGGAGGGGTTGAGGCAAGTGGCGCCTAGCATGACGACTCCGCGCTATCGGAAGTCGCGCAAGGCGTAAAATTGGCCCTTTCCCTAGTCCCTCAATGTCATCGCGTTAAGGATCCGCCCCGATTATCGATTCCGCCTGCCAGAAACTGAAAATGGCAATCTTGACTATTCGGCGAAAGCGCGTCCGCTAACGGCTTAAAAACATCTCCAGCCCAGGATCAACCAAAGATTCTTTATTGAAAAACAAATAATTCAACCCATTCTCAAGGCAACCTGAGAGAAAATATCTGTTTTCCTTCGCGGCGATTTCTTGAGTAAAAGAGGAATCGTCCTGTCTGCGCTCGATATCGTTCGCGCGCGAGCGTATCTCCTCCCAGTGTTCCCTGAGGTAAACTTCATCCATTACCAGGCACAAATAGCGGATACGCGCCAGATAAGTCTTGTCAAAACTATTTTTCCAGTCAAAGGGGATATAGCAGCCTTCAACGATAAGGTTCTGTCCATTCTCAATCGCCGTTTTGACGATTTCCCTTACGATAGGCCACAGATAATCGACGAGCGCGCTATCGGGACTATCGGGCTTAAGCGAAGTTTGCCCGCTACGAATCAGTCCCATCTTCAAATGATCGATCGAGAGATACGGATAGCCGATTCTTTCCATAAGTTTCTGAGCCAGGACTGTTTTTCCGGTATGGGAAGCTCCGCTTATCAATAAAATCATTTTTTCTCCCTCATAAAGTTGTTTGGAATTAAATCTCGCGCCTTTCTCTTTACGGATTGGTCTCTAACCCCCAAATTCGTTTTAAATCGATACCGCCGCGCTTCCCGCAAGCAAACAGCCGATGGCTAAAATACTAAGCCTCGCGGAGGAGGCTTTATCTTTATAGTTTGTTTCGCTTGAAATTATCCCTGAACGGCGAAACAAGTTAGTCTTGGCATAATTTCGCGCGCGTCATGGCGTCGCAAAGCCGACATAACGGGTAGCTGTTTTCAAGCGCTCCACGCTATAATTTAAAATACGGCGGCTTCGATATGCCAACATCAATCCGGACAAAGGCGCCAGTATCCGAGCCCAAAGCGCGGATTTTTGCCGCAACCCGCATATTGCCCAAGGATCAGGGCGCGGGCCGTCTCTTCTTCCGGCCTCCCTTCGCAGACAATTTTCCCGCAAACTCCGCCCAGCGCCACGCGGCGGTCGCGGCTATAGCGCAAATCTTTCCAGACCAAATCCTTCGAAACTATCCGGCAAGCGGTCCGGTTAGCCGGATCCCTCCGGACGCCCGCCAACATTCTATCAAGAGCGCACGGCGACGCGAAAAATTCCGGCTGGCAAAAACGGCTTTTAGCGTCTTTCCCCTTCCATTCCGTCGGCGCGACCAGGCGCAATGGCGTAAACAAATTAATGGAGAAAGTGTCCAGAGCGAGCAAAGATTCTAGCCTGTCCTTCAGAAAAGCCTCGTTCAAAGGCCGGACGGCCGTTCTATCCCTGTCGAGCGCCAATTGGGCCGGCCCAAACGCCTTGCCATTGTCGCTGGCCGTCAGGCGGTTTTCGATGAGATCGATGGCCTCCGCGCCTACGGATGTCAGGACGAGCCGCAGGGCAAGAGTCTCCCCGGGGAGGATCGGATGTTTCCCGGAGCGCGACGGCAAGAGGCCAAAAATCGCCGCGTCAAAATCCAGATAGCCTTTTAATGCGAAACGCGCCCATGCATGCCAGCGGGCGCCATGAAATTCCGGCAGGGAGCGGATTGGCTCCGCGCACTTGAAAAAAAGATCGGCGAGATATAATCTATCGGGCATGACCATACGCCAGTACACGGGGGATGACATCGCGGCCATGACGGCCATCTGGAATGAAGTTGTCCGCGAAGGACGCGCATTCCCGCAAACGGACGAGCTTACGGAAGCGCAAGCGGAGGAATTTTTCGCCAGCCAGAGTTATTGCGGCGTGGCGGAACAGAGGGGAGAGATTGTCGCTCTCTATATCCTCCATCCCAATAATATAGGCCGTTGCGGTCATATCGCCAACGCCAGCTACGCGGTCGGCTCGCGCTTTCGCGGAAAAGGCGCCGGCCGGGCAATTGTCCGGGACAGTCTGGCGCGCGCCCGCGACGCCGGTTTCCGCGTCCTGCAGTTCAACGCCGTCGTTATTTCCAACGCGACGGCTCATAAACTATATGAAAGCCTCGGTTTCGCGCCCCTGGGAACTGTGCCCGGAGGCTTTTCGCGGGACGACGGCTCTTATGAAGATATCCGCCTCTATTATTACGATCTGACCAAACTCCCGGAAAAATAAAGCTTTAATGCACGGTCTCCGGCTGGGCGAACGCGGCGCGCGCGTCTTCCAGGTTAAGGGAAACCGCTCCGTCCGGCAGGCTGCAACGGGCCAGGCGCGCCCTTTCCCGCGTCATGGCGTAGCCCGGCGATTCGACGGGTTTTGGATCGCGAACCATCGTCCTGGCCATGAGCGCGGGAGGCTCGGGATCCAGAATGCCTTCGAGATATTCGCTCACGGTGACGAACTTCTGGCAACCTCCGGCGCGAAGATTGTCGATGATCCTCGGCAGATCGTCCACCGTGGTCTTGTGGATATCGTGAAAAAGGAAGATCCCCCGCAAGGCGCCGTCTTCGTAAACCGTTCCGCGGGTGGAGGGAATGCGGGCGTAGTTCTCCGGCAATCTTTTCCAGTCGTAGCTGTCCATTGACCAGAGAATCAACGACACGCCCAGTTTCTCGGCTATCTTTTGCGTCCTCTCGTCATAGGCGCCGTAGGGCGGACGCATATAGACTGGAGCCGCGCCAAAAGCGCGCAGAACCTCGTCCGTCCTCTCGATTTGCCATTGCTGGGCATCCGTCGACATTTTCTTCAAATTGGGATGCGACCAGGAATGGTTGCCTACCTCATGCCCCTCTCGGACAATGCGCCGCGTTATCTCGGGATAATACTGGGCGTTTTTGCCAAGCAGGAAAAAGGTTGCTTTCACCCCGTAACCCGCCAGCATATCAAGCAACTCCGGCGTATGTACGGACGGTCCGTCGTCAAAGGTCAGGGCGCATAAATTTTCGCCCATATCCTGATCCATGATCCGGTTGCCATCGACGACAGCGCCAAGCGCGGCCTGGGCGGTAAGCAGACAACAAGCGAGCGATAAAATAGAAGTTTTTAACACAGCGCGCATAACTCGATAAAGTTTATAAATAACCGGATAAAATACGGCGGATCCATGTCCGCCGGTTTAAATCTACGCCGTCGCCAGCGAGCGACGATTAATAATGTCGATCCTTCAATCCAGACAATCGCAAAGCGTTCTTTGCCTTGCCGAGCGCAGGGGAATGGAGCCTTTGGCGAACTCGCCTTTCAGCTCCGCCAGGCGCCTGGCCGCGTCCGGATATTTTTTCGCGGAAGCTTTTGACAGTATAAAATCCACGCCGCCGTTGGCAAGATCGTAAGTCCGGATTTCTTTGGCCGCGAACCTGCCGCTAGCGGCGGAGGAAACAATTTCGTAAACGGCGCGATCCAGCGCCTTGACAATGGAGCCAAAAACGCGCGGCGAGTCGTCGGCCGCGTCAAGAGCGATAACCGGCGTCCGCCCAAGCTCCTTCTCCGCCGCCGCGTTGCCAAGGCCGGAAGCCAGAACCGCGACTCCTGGATGGCGGGAGGCCAAAGCGCGAGCCTTATCGGCCGCGAGCATCCCGTCAGTAAAGGAGCCGGACACAGCCTGAACGACGACGCGGTCGGGATCGGCGAGTTTCGCGCCCTCGACAAAACCATTATATAAACTGCGCAGCGACGGAACGTCGGCGCCCGAAAGCCAGGCCAAAGGGCCGTCCGAGCTCATGGCGGCGATCGCGCCCGCCAGATAGGCGGCTTGCTCGTCGGCGAAAGTTACGGACATTATATTGCGCGCGCGGATGCCCGCGTCAATGGCTCCGAACTTTACGCTCCGGAATGCCCCCGCGTTGTCGCGCAGGATTTCATGCATGGCGTCCGTAGCTACGATCACCAGATCCGCTTCGCCCGCGGCCCGGCGGAAGGCGTCGACCGGATCCTTTCCGGCTACTATGACGCGACCTTCGACGTCCGGTTCCCTTTTCGCCCGCTCCAGGCCGGCTATTAATAACTTATTAAAAGAGGAGTCGCCGTCATGCTCCAAGATAAGAACGACTTTCAGCGCCTCCGCTCCCCGGGCAAGATCCGGCCAAAGCCAGATCGCCAGCAGGCATAACAGGGCCGCGCGCATCTAGATGCTTTTCGCCCCGGGATCGGGAGCCGGCCTGTTCCCGCTCATGGCGTACCTGCGCGCGTCGTCCTCCATGAGGGCCTGCCCCGTGACAAGCCATTTGTCGCCGGACTTGCGCAAAGCTATCCAGCTGGTCAGCTTCGCGGGAGTGGTTACCTTGGCTATGGCCGCGGAGGGCGCGATTTCCACGATCACGGCTTCGCGCAGGGAGGACGCTACCCACGGGCAGTTGGTCTCGCCTCCGCGCTGGCATTGCAGGGTCAGTTCGCCGCTGGCCACGCCTTTAGCCAATGTGTCCCGCAACTCCGCGCGGTAATCGATGACGCTGTTAATCATCTGATCGAGCCCGCCGAGTCCCAGCATGGAGCTTATGGAATTGAGAGAATGAAAGACGGCGTTGCCGCCGGTGATGGAAGCCAGCGTATTGTTGGCGTAAGCCTCCATGTCCAGGCATGACAGAAATTCTTGCGGGTTGTTGTTTTGCAGGGCGGAGGCCAGCTCGTCCAGGGTCTTTCTGGGCCCGCTGCTAGCGCAGGCGAACAAAAAAAGCGACGCGGCCATCCCAACCGCGATAGATTTGAGATTTTTCATTTCAGTTTCCCCGAAATAAATTTAACTGGAAAAAAATTTGTACTGAAAAAATTTGGCCGCGTCAATTCAAGAAATTTTTGCCAGAACGAAATTCTTGAGCCTTCCGGCTTCGCGGAGCAGGCCGTCGTAGTCGAAATCGAAGCGTCCGTCGCGATAGCGGATTTTGCCATCGACCATGGTCAGCCGGCATTCGTGGCCGGAGAGGGCGTAAACGATCAGGGAAGCCGCGTCGTAAAAAGGCCGCGCGTGCGGGCCGCTCGTATCGATGACCGCCAGGTCGGCCGCTTTGCCTGTTTCGAGGGAGCCTAGCCGCGGATCATTCATGGCTACGGCGCCGGACCGGCTAGCCATATCGAAAACCGCGCCGGCGGGAAGCGCGGCCGGGTCGCCGCTCCAGACCTTGCCCAGGAGCGCCGCGCGATTCATTTCGCGAAACATGTTCAAAGTATTGTTGCTGGCGGGCCCGTCCGTGCCCAGGGCGACGGGAAGCCCGGCTTCGAGCATCATGGGGACGGACGCGACGCCGGAGGCCAGTTTCATGTTCGACGCGGGATTATGTACGGGAACGGCTTTTTTCGCGGCCAGAAAGCGGACTTCGTCATTATTAATATCAACAAGATGGGCGGCCAGGACGCGAGCTTCGAAAATTCCGTTTTCCGCGGCCCGCGCGACAGGCCGGAGACCGTGCTTTTCGAGACAAAGGGCAGTTTCCCGCCGGGTCTCCGCCAGATGAATATGGAGGGGCAGATTCCGTTTCAGCGCGAGATCCGCGCAGGCGCGTAGGACGGAGGATTCGGTTGTGTAAACCGAATGCGGATTGACAGCTACGGAGATTAGCGGATCGTCCGCGTATTTCGCGGCCAGATCCTCTGTAATCTCCAGGGCTTCTTCGGGACCGGCGGCGGCGGCCGACGGAAAAGAAAACACGGCTTCGCCTCCCATGCAACGGATTCCGGCTTCTTTCGCGGCGGCGAACACAGCGTCTTCGAAAATATACATATCGACGCAGGCCGTAGTTCCGGTCGCGAGCATTTCGGCGCAGCCAAGCAGGGACCCGAGCCGGACAATTTCGGGGTTCAGGCGCGCTTCGACGGGAAAAACGGCTTTGTTTAGCCAGTCCATAAGAGGCAAATCGTCGGCTAAACCGCGCAGAAAGGTCATGGCCGAGTGCGTATGGGCGTTTATAAGGCCAGGCATGATCAGCGCGTCCGCGTAGTCGAGATTCGTTCGACCGCTCCAGTTCGCTGCGACGCTCTCGCGCGGGCCGATATCGACGATCAAGCCGTTATCGACGGCTATGGAGCCATTCTCGATGATTTCCCTGGCGTCGTTCTGGGTAACTAAATACGGGGCGGAAAGAATAAATTCGCAGTCTTTCATATTTTTTTCCAGGGTCCGGGCGTTTCGCGTCCGCCGTCGGACATCCGATCCGGTTCCGCGAAAAAAATCCGGAACGCGGAGCGGACAAAAGCGCGACGTTTATATGTAGTTGAAATTTGGGATATAAATTCCGGGCGCAATTTCTAGAGGCAATTTTAGCTCCCATGATCGCGTCTTTTGGCGACGCGGGCGCCTGTACAGAATCAAATATATGTGTTAAAAATGCGGAAAGATATCCGGAGGCCCTATGCGCTATCTGCTCCCTCTTCTTTTCCTGTTGCTCGCGGCTAACCCAGTCTTCGCCGACGAAGCCCGGCCGAATCTGAAAAACATATCCGGCCCGCTTCTCATCGACGCCGGCGACGCGAAACGGATGTACGTTACTTTCAATCATTCCAATCACAAGGAAATAGCCTGTCGAAACTGTCACCATGAGGGGTTGCCCGGCAATCGCTACGCTTCCTGCACCAACAAGGAATGCCACGCCATTACCGCCCCTTCTTCCCGCGAAGTTTTGAGCGTGTATATGGCCTATCACGCGCCGGACACAAAGCGCTCCTGTTACGGCTGTCACAAGCCCCTCGCTGGCAAATATCCTGGCTTCAAGGGTTGCTCGCCCTGCCATACAAGCTCGACCATGCGCGCGAATCTGGAGAAAAAAGACTAACTGGAACCCGTTTCGCGCCGGTCGTCTCGCGGAAATTTAACGGTCCCGATAAAACTTGACCCCGCCTAATCTTCCGGCGATCCTCCGGAAGATTTTTTTTCGATCCCTGTCTCCGGCGAACTTGCGAGACCGGCCGCGAGAAGTTCGACAAAATGGACCGGCGCCGCTCCGTCGTATTTTTCCCGCATGATTTCGCCCAGGGCGAGAATACAGGCGGGACAGGAAGTGGCGAAAGCAGTTTTGCCCGTCGCCCGCAAATTGTCCCGCCAAGCCAGCCCCAGCGCGCGGCCCAGTTTTTTATCCGGCGCGCAGGCTCCGCAACAGTCGGGCTCCCGGCCCCCTCGCGCCGAGAGGCAGGACTT
>CAMWPE010000118.1 GCA_947176055.1 uncultured Desulfovibrio sp. | reverse complement strand
GAAGGAGTGTTTGTCACGGCTCCGCTAAATAATCCGGCCGTTTGCGGAACGGTAAGATTAAACGCGTAATAGCTCGCCGCGGCGATCAGGGCTCCCGACAAGACTATGAAAATCGCCATGAAATTAAGCTTTAGACCCTGATCGCGCAGGGATTCGAGAAAGGTCGGTCCCACCTGCATGCCAATGGCGAAGACGAAGAGGATTAGCCCGAACTCCCGCGTAAAGACCAAAACTTTTGCATCCAGGGAAAAGCCGAAATGGCCCAGAATAATTCCGCTAAAGAGAATCCCGCCAATGCCAAAGCTTACGCTAAATATCTTTAACCGTCCGATCAGGATGCCGAGGATGATAGTCATGGACAAAACAATGACAGCCTGTACGGCGCCATGAGCGAAGAAAAGTTTGTCCATTAATTCCATATTTTAACTCCGAGAATATTTGCGCGCCGATCGCTCAATCCTTAATGCGCGGCTCTTTTTGTTCTTCTCCGAAAAACCGTTAACCCCGGGACAAAATCCGGAGGCGGTTTTCCAGCCAAACACGTCATAACGGCATAAATAAGCTTCTTACCTATCCGCTCTATTCCATCATCCCGATGAAAGAGAATCTCCGCGCCCTAAAGTTGTTTGAAAAGAAATTATCAAAACGATCATGACGGTTTGCAAGACGAGGCGTCCGCGAGATTACGCGGGACGGCTGGCCCTAAAAGGGACAAAATGTGGAGAAATTAACCAGCCGGAACGGGAACGCGACCTTCGTCGCATTCCCTCTTCGTTTTTACGCTTTTACGCTTTTGCATCCCGTCAGTTTTTTACGGATAAAATCCGGGATGATCGCTTTCACCGACTCCACAGTCGCCATTCGCCGCATAATGCCCAGTTGATCATGCAAGGGAATTTGCTTCGGGCAAACGTTGTCGCAAGCCAGAAGTCCCATGCATCCGAACACGCCGTTATCGTCGCCGATCAGATCGTAAAAATCGGCCGCGTCCCGGTTGTCTCTCGGATCAATATAGAATCTTGCCAATCTGTTTATGGCCGTCGCTCCTATGAAATCTTCCCGCATTCTCGCCGTGCCGCACGCGGCCACGCAACAGCCGCACTCCACGCAACGATCCAGCTCAAAAATCTGGTTGGCGAGCGCGTTGTCCATTCTTTCTTCCTGGGCTTCCGGATCAAATTTTTTTTTCGTATGAATCCAGGATTCGATCTTTCCGCCAACATTCCGGAACCATACGCCGGTATCCACCGACAGATCGCCCAACAGTTTAAACACTGGCAAAGGATGCAGGGTTATTTTATCCGGCAAATCTTTGGTTTGCGTATGACACGCAAGCCCGGGAACGCCGTTTATAACCATGCCGCAGGATCCGCAAATGCCCGCGCGGCAACAGAAATCAAATTGCAAGGTGGGATCCTGCTCTTCCCTGATTTTGTTCAGGGCGATAAACAAGGTCATGCTGGGAGTCTCCTCCAGCGTATAGGTCTGCATACGCGGCTCAATGTCCGGTTGCGCCGGGTTGTAACGGAAGATTTCAAATGTCAGTTCCCTGCCCATATATTCGCTCCATATTCGATTAGAAAAAAACTTGTCGACTTACGATTGACGTCTTTGGTCGCGATTCGCCAAGCCGCTCGTCAGGCGTCCGTTTTTTCGTAAGGCACGCGCTCGGCTTCGGTAACTTCCTTACCGGGAATAATTTTGCCCCCGCCGTAACCGCGATCGCCCGGTGGGAGGATAAAGAAAGGCGTGGCGTCCTCGTAATTCAGCGTGGGCAAACTGTCGCCTTCCTTCCAGGTCGCGAGAGTCCTTTTAAGCCAGTCGCGATCATTGCGCTCCGGATAATCCTCGCGAGCGTGAGCGCCCCGGCTTTCCGTTCTTTGCAAAGCTCCGTAAGCCACGCACAGCGCGAGACGAATCATGCCTGGCACGCGAAGGGCCATGGAGAGCTCGCCATTCTGTCCTTTCAAGCCTTTGCCAGTCAGACGCATGTTTTTGGACCGTTCGAGCAATTCGCGCAACTTGTCCACGCCTGTTTGCAAGTCTTTTCCATTCCGGAATATGCCTACGTATTCCATCATGGTATCCTGCATTTCGTTGCGCAGGGTATAGCAATCGTCGCCGGTTCCCTTGGCTAGCTTATCGATTCTCGCCCGAACTCCCTTTGCGGCGTCCTCGACGGCGTCTGTCCGCACAGTCATGGAATCGCCTTCCAGGAACTCCACGATCTTTTTGCCAACTATTCCGCCGGCTACAACAGTTTCCGCGAGGGAGTTTCCGCCCAGCCGGTTGAAGCCGTGCATATCCCAGCAGGCCGCTTCGCCGGCCGCGAATAATCCTTTAAGACCGTAGGCGTGTCCGTCCTTGTTTACGCGCACGCCGCCCATGCTGTAATGTTGCGTAGGTCTCACGGGAATAAGTTGATGTATCGGGTTCACGCCCAAAAAGCGCGTGCAGATATCGTAAACTTCGCGAAGATTGGTCGTGATATGCTTTTCGCCCAGATGTCTGATGTCAAGCCACAGATGATCGCCGTAGGGACTTTTTACGCCTTTGCCCTTCCGCATATGCTCCGTCATGCGTCGGGAAACGACGTCGCGGCTGGCCAGTTCCGCCTTCTCCGGCTCGTAATCGGGCATGAACCGGTATTCGTCAACATCGAGAAGCGTGCCTCCGTCGCCCCGGCAACCTTCGGTAACGAGAATGTCCGTTGGCACAGTGCCGGTGGGATGGAACTGAACAGCCTCCATATTGCCAAGAGGCACCACGCCGGTGTCCAGCGCCGTGATTTGACCGCCGCCGTCGCAAATCACCGCGTTGGTCGTGGCTTTGTAAATTCTACCAAAACCTCCGGTCGCGATAAGCGTGGCTCTCGCGATATAAGCCTCCAGCTCCCCGGTGCGAAGATTACGGGCGATGACGCCCATGCATCTTTCGCCGTCGTGGATCAGCGCTTCGGCCTGCATTCTGTCATGCACTTCCACTCCGAGTTGCAACATGCGGTTATCGAGAGTAAATAGCACGGCGTGACCTGTGCCATCCGACGTATAGCATGTGCGCCATTTCGCTGTTCCCCCGAACGCGCGGGAATGGATCAGCCCGGCGTTTTCGGATTTTTCGGTGGCCTGAAAAGGTTTGCCCCCCTTAAAATAAGTATTCTCGCCCGGCTCTACCCTGTTCCAGGGCACGCCCAGATAAGCCATCTCGCGCATGGCGATGGGGGCGTTGTTCGCGAACAGCCTGGCCACTTCCTGATCGCAACCCCAATCGGAGCCCTTTACCGTGTCGTTGAAGTGAATTTCCGGCGTGTCCCCGTCGCCCATTATGGAATTGCCCAACGCGGCCTGCATGCCCCCTTGAGCCGCGGAGCTATGCGATCTTCTGGGCGGAACCACGCTTAAACATATGACATTGTATCCGGCCTGCGCGGCTTCCACAGCCACCCTTTCGCCGGCCAGCCCGGCGCCCATGCATAAAACATCCGTATAATGTACTTGCATTTATTTCTCCTGATCCAATAATTCATTCGCTTTTTCGAAATCCCGCGTCGCCTGTTGCCTGTCTTCGCCCGGACTAGATCCTCGACTCCAGATTTTAATAAAACCATACGCGGGTCAGGGCGCAACAGCCCAGGATCAAATAACAGCCCATGCCAATCCAGATAATCGCCCGCCAAATTTTGCGTCTGGCCTTTGAAATGAGCCCGTATTTTACCCCAATGCGATACATGCCAATTCCAGTGTGCAGGATTGTGCAGGGTAAGAATACCGTATAGAACAAAATCCAGCCCTCATGCAACCTTATATGGCTTTTCTCGACGGTAAGCGGCATTTGGGACATTACGCCGTAGACATGAAAAAAGGCGCCGAAGAGGATGACAATGGCCGTAAACACCTGGACTATCCATAAAGCGGTGTCAACATCCTTTAGCGCCATGCTATGCTGTGTAAAAATAGTCAGCTCGCCCTTGCGAAATGGCATCTTCCTGGCGGCGATCCAGAAATGGAAAAGAATCAGGGCCAGAATAACGGGGGCGACTATCTGCGCGACATATATTTTTTCCATCCAGTCGCCGATAAAATCCGTCACTACGGGACTGATTACCACGCTGCCCTCAAGAATAAGATGACAACAAACGAAAACCGCCAGCAACGCTCCTGAAAAAGCCTGCCAGAAATCAAGCCTGGAACGAATTTCCGCCGGAGTTCTTGGATTCATGTAGCCTCCTCTATTCCGTCGCCGCGCGTCTATCGCGCGAATCGCGGAATATTAAATTTTGGCGCGGCTTCGCGCTTTTTAATTAATCTTTCCGGCGATCTTTATTCGCTCCGGCGATAAGGAGCCTGCCCGGTTTCGTAATAATTGTTTCCCTGGCTATCGATTACCACGATCGCGGGAAAATCTTCCACCTCCATTTCGGCGAGAGCTTCCGGACCGAGTTCAGGCCACGCCAGGACCGTGTATTTTTTTATCTTCCTGGCTATCAGCGCGCCCGCTCCGCCTATCGCCGCGAAATAAGGAACGCCGTTTTCTTTCATCGCTTCGATTACCGCGGAGTTTCTATAGCCTTTGCCTATCATTCCCTTGAGGCCCTCTTTCATAAGCCTGGGCGCGTAAGCGTCCATTCTGCCGGAGGTGGTGGGACCGGCGCTCCCTACAGCCTTACCCGGACGCGCGGGCGAAGGGCCGACATAATAGACAATCTGGCCGGTCAGATCCGTCGGCAATTTCTCTCCCCTATCGAGCGCCTCGACCATGCGCTTATGCGCGGCGTCCCTCGCGGCCAAAATTTTACCCGATATCAGGACGCTCTGGCCCGCTTTTAAATTTTTCGCCGTCTCCGGATCCAGCGGCGCCTTAAGTCTGATTTGTCCGGACATTTCCGTCCTCCATTCGCAAAAACTGATTTTATTTAAAATACTTCTCAATGGATCGAAGGAAACTATAGCTCTATTTCGGCGTGTCTGGCGGCGTGACAATTAATATTCACCGCCACTGGCAAGGATGCGATATGCGTAGGCGCCCATTCCACATGGGCCGCGACCGCGGTTGCTTCTCCTCCCAACCCTTGAGGGCCGATTCCGCTTTTGTTGATCATTTCAAGAAATTCGTCCTCGAGCGCGGCGTAGCGTGGGTCGCTATTTCTCGTCCCGACGTCGCGGGCGGCGGCGATCTTTGCCAGCAGACACGCGCGCTCCATATTTCCTCCAATTCCTATTCCGACGACCATCGGCGGACACGAATTTGGGCCGGCCGCTTTTATGGCGTCCATAACGACTTTTTTTACGCCCTCCAGTCCGTCCGCGGGAACGAGCATTTTTAAAACGCTCTTGTTTTCGGAGCCGGCGCCTTTGGGCGCGAGACGCAATTTTATCTTGTCTCCGGGAACAATCCTGGTATGGATGATGGCCGGCGTGTTGTCCTTTGTATTTGCTCGCTCAAAGAGCGGCTCGGCCACGCAGGATTTGCGCAGATAACCCTTTGTGTAGCCCTCGCTTATGCCGGCGTTAATGGCTTGTTCGAAATCTCCGCCGATAATCCTCGCGTCCTGACCTACATCCGCGAAAACAACGGCCAACCCCGTGTCCTGGCAAATGGGAACCATGTCGCTCTCCGCGATCTCCGCGTTCTCGAGCAAACGGCCCAAAATTTCCCTGCCGGTAGGCGAAGGTTCGTTTTTCTCCGCCTCGCGCAACTTTTCCTTCATTGCTTCCGGCAAAACGCAACAGGCTTGAACAGCCATTTTCGCCACTGCGTCGCGAATATCATCCGCCGCGATCTCTCTCATTTCCGCTCCTTCGCCATTTTACATCCGGTTGATTGTACGATCAAACAAATTTGTCGCCAAATAAAACAGGCTTGCTATCGCGCCTGAATTTTGTATAAATTGCATGCGAAAACCATAATGAGCTTTTTTTCACAATTCAAGTGTTTCCCGGATAATTTAAAATTTTTTCGGCAAGCCCAGACAGCGCGCCGCGCCGATACTCGTTCGCGGACGCGGAGAGCGACTCGCACGCGGGGAGCGGCGGTTTCGCGGGATTATCTCATGCCAGACGAACCTTTTTTTTCCGCGTCCGCTTCTTCCGGCCGCTTGAGCGTAACGATAAGCGCCTGGTTAATAGGACGCGACGCGCAAATCCTGATATGGGGAGGAGAAGCGCATATCGGCGCCGTCGCTCTGGCTTCTCCGGACGGCGCGGTTTCCCGCGCGGAAGCGAACGGTCATCGCGAGGGCGCTCTGGCCGAAAAAACCGCCGCCCTGGCGGCCGGGGCGACGGGCGCGCGCGTCGCCGTCAGTTGCGGAATTCATTATCATCGGATAACCTCGCGCGAAATTGAAACGATCGGCCTCCTTGTCGATAAACTAACCGGCGAATTGATTTTAAAATTGGACCGGGCGGGGAACCGGTCATGGGGGGACCCGATTAATCCGGACGCCCTGAATAAAAACATCGTTGACGCCGGCCGGAAAGTCGGCGTCGCGGGGAGATTTCGCGATGTTAAAAAATATGCGGGCCATAGCCAATATTCGGGAATACCTGGTTTCGGGACAAGCCGAAGACGATTTCAAAAAAGGCGGCGAATACGAAAAAGGCATGATTCTCGAATCCCTGGAACAAATCATGGATCTGGCCGATCTGGCCGACGAGGTCGCCACGCGGCTAATCTATCGCGGCATGGATAGACGACGGGAAAAAAAGGATTAGTTATATATCAATTTTCAAAGCGTCATATTCCGTCCGTTTGCGTAGGCCTCCCGTCCGCTCGTTGGTCCGGCGCGGGATAGCGCCGCCGGATCGCGGATGACGCGCCGTTTTCTCTCCCGGCTCCCTGTTTTTTCTCAACGCGATTATTGGGGAATTGATGATAATCAGGCCCGACAGCGACCCGCTTTTCGAAATTTCCGCTTCCATGTTGCCGGCCGGCGTATGCGGAGGGGACTCCTGGGAGCTTTTGCGCGCCAACGATCGTCTTCTCTCCCTATTGCGTATTCCTCCCGCGGCTTCGCCCGGAGAGTTTTTTCGTCAATGGCTGGACGGAGGCGATCTTGCTCCCTTGAGCGGGGACGACGGCGCGGACACTTTCGATTCCGCTTTTTTCATCCGCGACGACGGCTCCGAATTTATAATTAATTGGCAAGACAGCGTAAAAGACGATAAATTATTGCGCATTTTTACTGTCCAGCCCTTGCCGGCCTGCCAGCTCCGAAAAGCCAAAGAATGCGAATTAAAAGAATTTGACAGCATTCTTGATTTCATCCATGACGGGATCTGGATTATCGACGGAAACGGCGTCACCCTGCGCATCAACCGGGCGATGGAAAGGATCGCGGGCATCCGCGCGGATGAAGTGGTCGGCCGGCATGTGAGCGAGCCTTTGCGCGAAGGCAGATTCAAGACCTGCGTCACCTTGCGGGCTCTGCGCACCAGACATACCGTCACCCTTTTTGACGATTATTCCAATGGCAAGCGTTGTCTGAACACCAGCACTCCTATCTTTAACT
>CAMWPE010000117.1 GCA_947176055.1 uncultured Desulfovibrio sp. | reverse complement strand
CCTCTGGAAGGCAGTCTGTGCTCTTTACCGCTGAACCATCTCTTCAACCCCCAAAAAATCTTTAAATTTTGTCAAAGAAATCTCAGATGCTAAACCCTCCCCCGGAGAGGGCTTTTTGGCCTCTAACATCCGATACAATAAAGGCGAAAAGAAAAACGACCCCGAACTCGCGAAGAAACTGGCCAATATAGGCGATATATACGTTATGGACGCCTTCGGCGCCGCGCACAGGGCGCACGCGTCCACGGAAGGAGCGGTGCGTCAGGCTAAAGTCGCCGCGGCGGGACCTTTGATGCAAGCGGAACTGGACGCTTTCGCCAAAGTTCTCGACAATCCCGCGAGACCCCTCGCCGCGATTATCGGCGGCTCAAAAGTATCTACAAAGCTTGGGTTGCTTGAGAACCTCCTGAACAAGGTCGATACGCTGATAGTAGGCGGAGGCATCGCCAACACTTTTCTCGCGGCGGAAGGGCGCAATGTCGGAAAATCCTTGTACGAGCCCGATCTGGTCCCCGAAGCGAAAAAAATTATCGAGACGGCGAAAAAACTGGGCAAGGAACTGCCATTGCCTGTTGACGTGGTAACGGCGAAAGAGCTGGCGCCCGGGCAGAAAACATCCGTTCATCCTGTCGATAAAGTTCCGGCCGACGAAATGATCCTCGATATCGGACCGGAGACTGTGAAGCTTTATGAGAAATTCCTGGGCAAAGCCGACACAGTAGTCTGGAATGGCCCTGTGGGAGCTTTCGAAATCGAGCCTTTTGGCGAAGGCACAAAGGCGATTGGTCAGTATCTCGCCGATTCTCCCGCTTTTGTTGTCGTAGGCGGCGGCGATTCCGTCGCCGCTGTGGAAGGATACGGGTTGGCCGACAAAATGGGCTATATTTCCACCGGCGGCGGAGCGTCCCTCGAACTTCTCGAAGGGAAAACGCTTCCATCCGTGCAGGCTCTCCTGGACAGAAGCAAAGAATAAAAATCCAGCGAATCAATATCGCGGTCGCGTTTTTAGCGCGATCGCGACTTGCGGACAGAGAACTTCTAAAATATTCTCGGTTCCAGCGTCGGCTTTTATTCGCGGCGCAGTCGCGCTTTAACCAACGTTCTTACCATACTGGACAAAATATCATGTCAGAAATCGCGCATCGTTGCGGCTGGGTGGCTCTTATGGGGCCGCCCAACGCCGGCAAATCCACATTGCTGAATGCTCTCCTTGGCCAAAAAGTCACCATTGTAACTCCAAAACCGCAAACTACGCGCAATCAGATCGTAGGAATCCTGACGGACAAGGACGCCCAGATTATTTTTATGGACACGCCCGGCGTTGCCAAGTTGCGCGGTAGTCTTAATAAGTCGATGATTCAGGCGGTATGGCAAAGTCTGGGTCAGGCAAACGCTATCATGGTTGTGCTGGACGCCAATCTCTATATCAAGCATCCGGAAGATCTCGAAAAAGACCTGGAATCTATCCGCGAAGCTTTGGCGGAGGACAAGCGTCCGCTTATTATCGCGCCAAACAAAGTGGATCTTTTCGCCGACAAGAGCAAAATGCTTCCGCTTTTGACTAAAATTGGCGAACTATGGCCTAACGCGGAAATTTTCCCCATTTCCGCCATGACTCATGACGGTCTGGAAGAATTAAAAGTTCTCATTGAATCCAAACTGCCCGAGGGACCGGCCATATTCCCGGACGATCAAATTTCCACGGCGCCTTTGCGTTTCATGGCCGCGGAAATAATTCGCGAAAAATTATTTCTGCATTTGCGCCAGGAAGTGCCCTACGGCGTAGCTGTGGAAGTCGAAAACTGGGAAGAGGATCCGGCAAAAAATCTTACTATAATTCACGCTCTTATTTATGTGGCAAGGCCCATGTACAAAGCCATGATCATCGGCAAAGCGGGAAGCATGATCAAGGAGATTGGCACGGAAGCGCGTAAGGATATTGAGGAATTGACAGGAACCCGCGTTCATCTGGAGTTATGGGTGAAGGTGCGCGAGGATTGGCCCAATGATCCGGCGTTTATCAATAACTTGAATCAAAATTCGCAACCTGTATAAATGTCCAGGGCGGAAATTCTAAAGGATAATTACGAGAGATTGATAGAATCTCTGGCGACGGCCTGTCGCAAACATGGTCGTTCGCCGGAGGATCTAACTCTGGTAGCCGTTTCGAAATTTCATACGGCCTCAGATATGGCGACCGTCGCGGCGGCGGGACAGCTTGATTTTGGCGAAAATTATGTGCGGGAATTCCTTGAAAAAAAGGATGCTTTAAAGAATCTCCCCATACGCTGGCATATGACAGGCCATGTGCAATCCCGCAAGGCCGCGGAGGTCGCCGGAAACTTCGAATTAATTCATACCCTCGATTCCAAAAAGCTTGCCGACGCTTACCAAAAAAAGCTTGACGAATCCGGAAAAGTTCAGGCGGTCTTGCTCGAGATCAATATCGCCGACGAGCCTCAAAAGGCAGGAATCAAACTTACGGAAGCGCGGGAGCTGGGCGAGCATATCCTGACTAGTTGTCCCGGGCTGAAACTTGAAGGTATGATGTGTTTGCCCCCCGTATTCGACGCGGGGGAAGCGAGCCGACCATGGTTCGCGAAGTTGCGCGAAGCGCGCGATAAGCTGAAGCGCGAATTAGGAGCCGATTTGCCTAAATTATCGATGGGCATGAGCGGCGATTACGAAGCCGCGATCGCCGAAGGAGCGACAATAGTTCGCATAGGCACGGATATTTTCGGCCCGCGTCCCGCAAAGGCGCGAAAATAACTGTCAGACCGTCGCGGCCGGTAATTAATAGCTTTGTTTGAAACAAAGAAATATTTAATATCTTATTGACGCTCCTACAAAACTCTGGATTATGGGAATTCCAGGTCTCCGGACCGTTAAAATGGCCTCCCAGTAAACGCCAGCGAGTTCATGGAGCGGGTAGATATTAATTATCCTTCCGCGGCGGTTATGTTGGAGATTCCTTCGCGTCTGTTAGAACGAACGGCTATTTTGTCCCAAGGCGAGCTCGCTGGGCTTTTGGAATAATTTCAAACGAAATTTATCAATGGAGCGCGAGCGCCGGAGCGGATTCGGCGCGACGCCCTATTCAGTGGAAAAAAACGACGGCGCCTCGTCTGGGAGGCATACGCTATGGCGGCGAAAGATAATAAAGATAAAGAAAAAGATATCGCACTACCGGAAGGCCAGGCGGAAAAGCCAAAAAAGAAATCCAGGGCCAAGAAATTAATCATTATCTTCGCGCTCTTGTTTCTTATTCTGGGTTGCGCCGGTTTGGGCGCGTACTGGTGGTTCTATATGCGCGCTCCAGTCGCCGACGGCGAAATCGCCGAAGAATCCGCCGCGCGGAGAGAAACTTCGGTCCAAACTTCCGAAAAACCGGAAGGCGAGCAGTCTCTCAATTCGGCCAAAATCGAAAGACAATCCGATCTTCCGCGCAGCGGCGGTATGGTTTTGCCTTTGCCTACGATCACAGTTAATCTCAATGATCCCGGCGGACGCAGGTATTTAAAACTCGGTATGGAAGTGGAAGTTAACGCGGATGTCGCGGCGCAACTGAAGGCTCAGAATCCGCGAATTAGAGACGCCATTATCATGCTGCTGGCGGGAAAGACTTACGGGGAGGTAGCGACGCCCGACGGCAAGGTCATGTTAAAGGCCGAAATCGCGGCCAGATTAAATCAAATCCTTGGGGCTCCAAGGGTTATGAGAGTATATTTTACTGATTTCGTAGTCGAATAGAGAGTAAGGGTCGCGGAACGGGCAATATGGGCGGAAGCTTTCCCGCGACGAGTCGGGGGGACGCGCATGGTACTGGCCATATTCGCTGGGCGCGAGTGTCTCGCGCCTGTTTTATAAATTAAAGAGGTATTTATGTCTCAAGAAAATCAGGATGATATGGCGGCCGCGTGGGAAGCGGAAATCGCCGCGCAGGAAAAAAAGGAAGGCGGCGGATCCGGTATCGACGAAGCCGCTTTGGCCGCGGAATGGGAAGCGATGGCCGCCGCGGAGGAAAGCCGGGGACCAGCCACATTCGGAAGCGCGGCTTCGGGAGCGGGCACAAACGCCTCCGGCGGCTCTTTTGGCAGTCACGCCGAAGACGCTCAATTCACAGATATGACTGAAATATCCAAACAACCGCGCGATAAGGATCTAAAAAGGGAACTGGATTTTATTCTCGATATACCACTTGACGTGTCCGCCGAGTTGGGACGCACCCGGTTGCTTATTAATGAATTATTACAATTAGGCCAGGGATCGGTTGTCGAACTGAACAAACTAGCCGGAGAGCCGCTGGAAGTATTTGTAAACGGCAAACTTGTGGCGCGCGGCGAAGCTGTGGTCATCAATGAAAAATTCGGCGTGCGTTTAACCGATATAATCAGTCCCATCGAAAGAGTAAAACAGCTTGGCTAACGTCGGTATCCCGGACGCGGGGGGACTGTCGGGCAATAGCGTGCGCGGTTCGGTGGACAATTCCGCTATGCCGGACTCAGGCTCCCTGCAATCGCTGGAAGACGCTGTCCATAACGCGGCGGAATTTGTCTATAAAGCTCTGGATCAAACAGGCGTCGCGATGCAAAAGGCTGTCGACGCCGCTTCGGACACGGCCTTTCAAGCGGCCGCCGACGTAGGACCCAATATAGCCGCGCCCGCATCCCAAAACCTGGGGGCGTCCACTTTTTCCTGGGGCGGCTATATCCAGGCTCTGGCCATACTCTGTCTGCTTCTTGGAGGCCTCTGGTTTCTGGTCTGGGCCGTCCGTAAATACGGCAAGTTTAATTTTCTACCAAGACCTGGCTCGCTTCCCAAGGACTCGCTCTTAATGGAAGCTCAAATGCCACTTGGACCTAAAAAAGGCCTGATGGTAGTCCGTTTTATGAATAAAAGACTGTTGCTGGGGGTGACTGAAAACCAAATCAGCATGCTCGCGGAGGAGGATTGCGGCGTCGCCGCTCGCGAGCGGGACTTTAAGACTTATATGGAGGACGCGCGTTCTTCCTGCTCCGAAAAAAGCGGCGATCCTTCTTCTTGACCTTGCCAGTCGATCCAGGTTCGAACTTTGTCCAATATACTTTTATCCGTAAAAACACCAGGATTTACGGAAGTCGCGACCTTTGACGCAAATTAGCTTCGGCTCGCGTTTATTAAACAGAGTTGGCACATAATTTGAATATATCTTTGTCGCCGGTGCGACTGACTATTTACCAGTCTTCTCACGGAGGATAGTTCGGACGATGTCAGGCATTTGCTGGACTTTCAGGCCTATTTGGAGGACGCTCATTCTTCCGGCGACGACAGTTGGGATTCTTTTTCTTCCCGAATTGGCTCAAGCCGCGCAAGATCTAGCTTTGCCCGAAATGACCTTGACTCTGTCCGGCGGAGCGCCGGAACCGTCAAAAGTATCGGTCCTGCTGGAGATCCTGTTTCTCCTTACTATTCTCTCCCTGGCTCCGGCGATCATGCTGACCGTAACAAGTTTTACGCGCATAATCATCGTTTTCAGTTTCCTGCGACAGGCCATGGGCGTTCAACAACTGCCTCCCACGCAGATTTTGGCCAGTCTGGCCATTTTTATGACATTTGTCATAATGTTCCCCGTAGGCCGTCAAATAAATAACGAAGCTCTTCAACCTTACCTGAACGAGCAGATCGATTACAAGGTCGCTTTGGACAGGGCGCAACAACCGTTGCGCGTATTCATGTTCAAACATACCCGTGAAAAGGATCTCTCGATATTTTACGCCATTACTCAAATGGAGCCGCCAAAAAACAAGGAAGAAGTGCCAACCATGCTCCTGGCGGCGGCCTTCGTTATCAGCGAGCTGAAAACCGCCTTTACCATAGGTTTTTTAATTTATATCCCCTTCCTGGTAATGGATATGGTTATTTCTAGCGTGCTTCTTGCAATGGGTATGATGATGCTTCCGCCCATGATGGTGTCCATGCCGTTCAAGTTGCTTCTGTTCGTAATGGTGGACGGTTGGAACCTGCTGGTGGGCTCCTTGGTAAACAGTTTTTTATTATAAGAGGGAGAATATAATATGACGCCGGATTTCGTAGTAGGTTTTGGCAGACAGGCGATAGAATTATGTCTGATGATGGCTTTGCCCATGCTGGGGGTGGGCCTCGGCGTCGGCGTGTTTGTTAGCGTTATCCAGGCGGCCACTCAAATTCAGGAGCAGACGCTTACCTTTATCCCAAAAATTATCTGCATGTTTCTGGCATTGCTCATGGCTTTGCCCTGGCTTATGGAGCGCATAACGACCTTCACCCGCGACGTATTTCTGAATATACCAAATTACGTCCAATAAAATTTCTACGGCGCTCGAGCTGAAAGCGCCGACGCGCGTTTATATAAATGTTCCTGTCGGTTATCTGACTGTCAAAAAACGGTCGGCTGACCGCTTTTTTTTCATCCGTCAAAATTATTTGGGCGCGCTTCTATCTCTTAAGCAGGGAGTTAATCTCTTCCAATCCTTTCGCGTCCGCGTATTTGTAAAAACATATACCTCCGTCCTTCAGCAAGGCTTCCGTGTTGCCCGGGAACTGGAAACGTTTGCCGGATTTTTTTTCGCGCAAGGCGGCGTCCAGCGCGAAAAGCGCGTCCGCTCTCGTTTGTCCGGAGGGCGGGATTTTAGCGAACGCCTTAATTATCAGACGATAAAGACGCAACCTGGCGGCCGCTGGAAGGAGCCGGAGAGTATTTTTGGGCAGTTTGATTACTACCCCGCCTGTCAACTTGATCATTCCCGAAACGGCCGCGTCGAAATAAGGGCGCAAATAATCGCGCCAGAATTCGTCGTCAAAGGTCGCCGCGGTATGAAGTCTTTTTATATTATCCTCAAAAGAAGGATTTTCTTTTTTTAACCAGGGTATCATCTCGCGGCGAACGCGATTGCGCAGGAATGAAAGATCGGCGTTGCTACTATCTTCGCGCCAGGAAAAACCCAGTTCGCGCAGGAATTCGCGCAATTCTTCGCCTCCGACAAACAGCAATGGGCGAAAAACTCCGGCCTCCAGGACGCGCATACCGGCGAGCCCGGGCCAACCCGTCCCGCGGATAAATCGCGTCATTACGTCTTCGCATAAATCGTCCAACTGGTGCGCGATGAGAATTAAATCCGCGCGTAGATTTATCCGCAGTTCGCGGAGAGCTTCGTATCTTTTCTCACGTCCAGTTTCTTCCAGACCCTTTCGGGCTTCTTTTGCCAATTCGCGAATTGGGTAAGATTTTTCAAAGAAGGGTATTTTAAGCCAGTCGCATAAATCCCGGGAAAAAGCGGCGTCGGCGTCGGCTTCCGGACGCAAATTATGATTGATATGGGCCGCCAGCAGATTAATTTTTAGACGCCTCGAGAGGATATGAAATATGACGGTCATGGCGACGGAATCTCCGCCTCCGGAGAGCGCGAGGAGAAGAGTTTTGCCGGCAGCAGCTCCGTATTTAAGAGCGACTTTTTCCGCCCGCAGGCACAGGGCGGCGCAACCGCGAGGGAGGGAAGCGAGATTAATTTCGTTCATCCGCGGTCGTCAAGACGATAAATTTCGCGAATCAGGTTTATCCTTTCGAC
>CAMWPE010000116.1 GCA_947176055.1 uncultured Desulfovibrio sp. | reverse complement strand
GGGAAGTCCGTCCGCTCGAGCATATGCCGGAAAAACGCCGAAATATCGCCTACGGAAAGCCCAGGCGAGTCTCCGGCTATCAGAAGGTATTTAGCCAAGGACGTTTGCGTCGCGCCCAATAAATGGAACGCGCTTGTCAGCAATTCCCTCGGGCGTTTTTCCCGCTCGTAGGGGGCGTATCTCTCCTCGCCTATGGCGAGCAAAAGGGGATGGACGCCGGCGGCGTCTACTGCCCGGACTTCGCGAATGCCGGGAAACACCTGGCCTACCAGAGGCGAGGTTAGCTCATGGATAAGATCGCCGAAAATAGTGTCTTCTTGAGGAGGGCGACCCACAGTGGTAAAGGGCCATATGGCGTCGCGCCTATGGTAGATCTTGTCAATCTTGATATAGGGAAAATCGTGTTTCAGGCTATAATAGCCCAGGTGATCGCCAAAAGGCCCTTCGGGTTTGATCCCCGCGCCGATGGAGCCTACAATGGCGAAATCGCAGTCCGCGAGCAGGGGCAGAGGCAGTCCCGGTTTCCGCGCGACGCGGACAGGTCGTCCGCCCAGATACCCCGCGAAGGCGATTTCGCTCATTCCTTCGGGCAGGGGCATAACGGCGGCGATCGTCAGGGCCGGCGGACCGCCGACATAAATATGAACGGGCAGATCTTCGCCTTTGGCAAGGGCTTCGGCGTGATGGGCGCCAATGCCGCGATGGATCTGGTAATGCAAGCCCGCCTCGTCGTCCTCGTAATCGCCGCCGGTTAATTGGACGCGGTACATGCCGAGATTTGGCCGCCCCCGGCTATCCTCGCTGTAAACAAGCGGCAAGGTGATAAAGGCGCCGCCGTCGCCGGGCCAGGACACGAGGCGCGGCAAACCCGATTTGGGGCATTGGCATTCCAACACAGGCGGCTTTTTCCGCGTTTCCCAAAAGCCGTCCCCCCGCGTTCTAGCATAACGCGTCGCGGCCAGGGATTTTAGTAATTTGAAAGGAGAGCGGAGGCTCGCCGTAAAATCCGCTTTCGCCCGAAAAAGAAATTTGAGATTGTCCAGAGCGTCGCGAAATATATAATTTACTCTCTCTCTGGTTCCGAATAAATTGGCCAGCAAGGGAAAGGAACAACCGAGGGGACGGGAGAAGAGAAGCGCGGGAGAGTCGGCGGCGAAAGCGCGTCGCTGGATAGCGGGGATTTCCTGATTGGGATCCAGCGGCGTTTCAATTACGCGCAACCTCTCCGTCGCGCGCAGATCGGCGACGCAGTTCGCGAGGGATGAATATGCCATCGGGGGTTACAGAGGCTGAACGGGGGCCAGCGACCGTTCGCCGACGAGATACTCCTTGAAATCCGAAATAATTTGATCATGATCGAAAACTATGGGCGACGGCAAATTGTCCAGACTATAAAAGGCCGCTTGACCGGCGTCGTCTCCGGCGCGCAATTCGTCCGGATTGGCGGCCTCGCATACGTAAACCATGCTCATGGTATGGCGTCGCGGATCCCGGTCCGGCCGCGAATACACGCCAAGCAGCCCGGTAAGGCGGATATCGAGATTGGTTTCCTCCTTCGCTTCGCGGATGGCCGCGGCTTCGGCCTGCTCGCCTTCGTCGATAAAGCCGCCGGGAAGAGCGTAGCCATGGGGAATGTTTTCGCGCTTGATAACGACGACGCCCTTTTCAGGAGAGTAGATTACGACATCGACTGTAGGAGCGGGATTGGCGTACGCTTCGATAGAGCCGCCGCAAGCGGGGCATTTTATTTCTTTTTTCATAACTTTTCCGGATCGATTATGGGTATGCCTTTGGCTTCGAGACTGGAGCGGCTTATGGCGCCGTCGCGCAAAATTTTCGCGGCGGATTCTTCGAAACCGACGATTGTCGAAGGAAGCTTGAATCTCTTTTCCTCGCCGGACTCGCGCAAGACGGCGCCTCCAATCCGGCGCAAATTTTCCAAAAATTTTAGATTAAGTTCTCCAAACGTCGCCGCGGGCGGCGAGCCGGAGAAATTGGCGCTGGTCGAAATTATCGGGACGCCGCAAGCCTCCGCGAGACCCCGGGCGACCGTCGAAGCGGGGACGCGCAAAGCGACTTTATTTTGACCATTTTTTAAACGCGGATCAAGATAGCCGCGGGCGCGCAGAAGCATGGTCAGAGGGCCGGGCCAGAAGTTTTCCGCGACGCGACGGTGAAGCTCGCCGAAATCCGCGATCCGTTCCGCTCGCGCCAGATCGGGGACGATAAGCGGAAAAGGTTTTTCCGGAAGCCGACATTTGAGCGCTCCAATCAGGGCGACGGCTTCTGGCGCGTCGCTCCGGCAACCTACGGCAAAAAAAGTTTCGGTAGGATAGACCAATATTCCGCCGAAGCGCAAAATATTTTTGGCCTGACTTAGATTAATAGCCGGTGAGGAGGGCATGAAATTCAAAGCGATTGACATAATTTGCGTAGGCAAACTGAAGACGGTTTACTGGAGGCAGGCGGCCGAACATTATCTCGGCTTGCTTCTAAAATGGCGAACGGTAAGCGTTCGCGAAACGCGAGACGGAGATTCCGCGCTCCCGCCCCCGGAAAGGCGCCTTCAGGAATATAAATTCATGGAGCGGTCGTTCGAGTCCGGACAATATCGCATAGGTTTGCACGACAGGGGTCAAGCGTTTACTTCGGAAGGATTCGCCGCTTTTCTGCGCCGTATGGATGAAAGGGAATCGCGACGATTGACGTTCATCCTGGGCGGACCATTCGGGCTCCCAAAGGAGGCGCTCGACGCCTGCGACGCTCTCCTGAGTCTCTCCGCTTTTACCTTTCCTCATGAAATGGCGCGCGTCCTGCTCCTCGAGCAGTTATTCCGCGCGGAAGCGATAAACCGGAATTTTCCCTATCACCATTGAGCGGCGCGAACGCTCCTTTCCTTTTAGCCGGTCGTGACGTAATTGCGGACAAATTCGATAGCGCCCTGCCTGTCCGCGACCAGACCGGTCTTTTGCGCCGTAAGCAAAGCGTCGCGCGTCGCGCCGATGAGCGGACCAGGGGAATGACCGGTTACTTCCATTATTTCGTTGCCATTTAGGAGCGGCTCCAGCATCTCCACCGGCGTTTCGGCCCGATCCAGATATTTCATATTGTGATTGAATGAAGTGAGGCTGTCTTCTTTGGCGAGGGCGTCGGCCCGGGCCATCGCGATGAGCCGGGGTGTTTCGCCCAGAGCTTTGAAACGTCTGATGCCGCGATCCGTCAGCATGAAGTTCAAATGCATATGGTTGGCGACGAGCTGGCAGATTAATTCCGTATCAGCCAAATCGAAATGCAGGCGACGCAGGATCTTGCGGGTTACCCTGGCTCCTACGCGGTGATGCTGGAAAAATGTCCAGCGACCATCGAAATAATCCGCTGTGAAGAGCTTGCCGACGTCGTGGAACATCATGGCGACAGTTCCAAGCCAGTCGTAATGCATGCCTTCTTCGGGATAGCGGCGCATTGTTTTCAGGGTATGCTCGAATACGTTTTCCAGCTCGCCTTTTTCGTTCTGTTGCGGCACGCAGGCCAGCCCCGCTATCTCCGGAATCAGGCCTTGCAGGATGTGCGAATCGTAAAGCAGCCGGACGAATCTGTGCATCGACTCCGCCGCGACCTTGCGCCATTCGTCAATAATATCGCTAACGGGAACATAATCGAGGATGCGCACGGAAGAGCGGACTATTCCCATCCAGGTGTTCGGCTCAATGGGGATATCGAAATTGGCGGCGTAACGCAGGGCGCGAATGGGCAGGAGGAAATTATGCCTGATTGTTTCGTCCGGAAGCCCGAGGATGCGAATGGAGCCTTTTTCAAAATCGGCGAAGCCCTCGTAGGGATCATCGGATGGCTGTCTTTCGCCAAAACCGGAGAGGCGCAGTTGCTTTCGCATATTGTCCGGCATTTCCGCCACCAGATTTGGCGTAATTCGCAACAGCGAGAGTTCCGGATGATTGGCTTCGTCAGACGCGAGGGCGTAAAACCGGTAAACGCGGCCGTTGTCTCTCATTATGGCCATAGCCGGCCCATCGCCGGGCTCCGCGGCCGGAAAAAGTTTGGCTAAAGCCGCCGGATCTGGCTCGCAGGCGATATCGACGAAGATTTCGTCGCCCGCGTTTTTCGCCAGCATCCGGTCCTGCAGGGGAGCGTTGATGACATGGGCGTCGTAGCCGTTGCGGAGGAGAGTCTTGCAGATCCCCATGGCGTCTTTTATGGCTTCGTGCATGGCTGATTCTCCAAAAAGACAGAATTTATCCAAAAGCTGTGTTCGAAAATATTGGTTCGTCCGCCGAATGATTAGCAAAGTTAGTATTTTAAGGCTCCGGGTCGCGAGGCGCGATCTGGTTCCTTAAATGGTATTATCATGACTTAACAAGTCAAAGTCAAGGCGGCGAAATAGAAAAGGCCCGCCGTAACGACGGGCCCATAAAACGCGAAGCGTCGCGGCTCTATTCGGGTTGATCCGAAAAATGACCGGAGATTTTCTTTACGCTCAAGGCTATTTTCCAGAGGAGCGAGAGAACCAGGGCGCCTACGGCGTAAACTCCCAGGGCGACCATGACTTCCTTGAAAGTGGGCATATAAGGAGTCACGGCTTCGAACATGTTGGGGGTAAAACCGCCGATAAGCAGGCCGAGGCCTTTATCGATCCAGGAGGCCGCGACCAGCATGATCAGCGCGAAGGGCAAAAGCCGGCTATTACGCCAGCGGGGCGGAATAAGGATGATCAGCGAGCCAATGGCCATGATCACGGCGGCCCACATCCAGTAGGATACCCAGGCCAGATGACCGCCGTGTCCTTCGAACAGAAAGCGGATAGGCTCCATATGTCCGGGGATATTGCTGTAAAAGGATGTAAAGAGTTCGCAGAGGTAGAAGAATACGTTTACGCACATGGCGTAGACGATAATTATCGAGAGGGTTTTCACCGCGTCCTTGCCGGGGTCAAAGCCGGTAAGCCTGCGCACGGCGAAAATGAGAAGCAGGAGGATGGCCGGTCCGGAGCAGAAAGCGGAAGCCAGGAAGCGGGCCGCCATGATGGCCGTCAGCCAGTAGTGACGACCGGGCACGCCGGCGTAAAGGAAGGCCGTTACAGTATGGATAGAGAAAGCCCAGATTATGGAGATATAGATCAGGGGCTTTACCCATTTGGGAGGTTCCGCGTCGCGAAATTCAGCTTCGAGGGTAACCCAGCCGATGACGATGTTTAAGCCCAGATATCCGCAGAGAACGATCATGTCGTAAAACATGACCGAGTTTGGCGTGGGATAGAGCATGACGTTGAGCATGCGTTGCGGCTGGCCCAGGTCGACGACGATAAAGAGCGCGCACATCACGACCGCGGCCACGGCCATGAATTCGCCAAAGATTATCATCCTCTTGAATTTTTTATAATGATGGAAATAGGCTGGCAGGACGAGCATGACCGCGGAGGCGGCCACGCCAACAAAATAGGTAAACTGGGAGATATACAGCCCCCAGGATACGTCCTTGCTCATGCCGGTGATGCCAAGACCGTTGAAGAGCTGATCCAGATAGGCTATTCCGCAGACGGCGATTACGCAGAGCAGGAAAGCCAGCCAGGCGTAATAGCTTTTGGAGGCTTTGAATAACATTTGAAGCATGGCCAGTCTCCCTAGATAAGGTAGTAGACGCCGGGCTGGGTGCCGAGGCTCGGTTTGCGGCGGATACTGAAGTTATTGGCCAGAGCCTGGCGGACGCTGGAATTGGGATCCTCCAGATCGCCGAAGGCTATTTTTCCGTTGGACGCCTCGACGCACGCCGGCATTTTGCCGTCGGCCAGTCTTTCCACGCAGAAGTTGCATTTTTCCACCACGCCGATCATGCGCGTGGGAAATTCCTTGTTCGGATAGGGATCGGGAAGATATTTGCGGGGATCGACAAAGTTGAAAGAGCGCGCGCCGTAGGGACAGCCGGCCATGCAGAAACGGCAACCGATGCAACGATGGTAATCCATAGCCACTATGCCGTTCGGCATTTTGTATGTGGCCTGCGTGGGGCAGACGCGGACGCAAGGCGGGTTATCGCAGTGGTTGCAAAGGAGCATATAGGGCCGGGAACGGACCGAAGTATTTAAATGATTGTTCATATCGTCCGGGAAGACATGATCATAAGTATCGGTCCAGATCCATTTTACGTTCTGATCCGTAGGGATGTGGGGGATATTATGAGCGCGGTCGCAGGCTTCGATGCAGGGGGCGTAATCCTCCGCCGAGGCGAACCGGCGGGTATCGATGACCATTGCCCAGCGTTTAGCCTTCAGTCCGCCGGGGCGGGGAATATATTTTCCCGGGGCTATCTGGGCCTGGGCCCCCGACGCTCCGAGACCGCCGATAAGGGCAAAGGCGGAGATCCCCGCCAATTTCAGGAATCGTCTTCTGCTGTCTTTCATTATTTGCCCTCCGGAAGAATATGGCAGGTCCAGCAATATGGATACACGCTGTTGGCCACATGACACTTTTCGCAGAAAGAGGCGTAATTGTTATGACATTTCATGCAGGTGTTCTGCAGAGAGATTACGAAGGTCTTGCCGCTCAAATGGGAGACATAGGCGCGGTTTTCTTCCCGCAAGGCCTGATCGCGCCATTCGTCAAGCAGGCGCATGTGATTGGCTCGCATGAACTCTGTGTCCTCCACGCATTGCTTTTCTCCTTGCGGAAGGACTACGCCGGTTTTCGTATAGTCGGTTCCGATCCAGCTCAACCAGAAAGGGGACGCGAAAATTATGACAAAGACGATTATGCCGATAATCACACCCTTGGCGTTATACATCTATTGGCCCTCCCCGCTCGCGGAATTTTCGTCTTCTTCGGGCGCGTCCAGGCATTCCTCCGGCAAATCTTCCTGGCGCAGATTCATGGTCCGGGGCGATTCGCCTTTCATAACCAGGGCGTTGCCCACGAGCTCGTGCAGACCGCTTACCGTGCAACCCGGCGCCCAATAATCGGCCAGGGGAGGCAACGTGGCCCGGTCGATGGCGCATACGCAGGCCATGTGGTTTACGCCATATTTTTGTTGCACATAACGCAGGGCATTGCCGCGGGGCATTCCGGAGCGCATGCGCAACTCCATAATCTCCTCGGTGTTCAGACCGGAGCCGGCGCCGCAACAGAAAGTCTGCTCGCGAATGGTGTTTTCCGGCATTTCCACGAAGTTTTCGCAGACATGTTTGAGCACGTAGCGCGGCTCGTCGAGCAGACCCATGCCGCGGGCGGGATTACAGGAGTCGTGCCATGTGGTTATGATATTCGCGTTGCGTTTGGGACGCAAATTCAGCTTGCCGTGTTTGATCAGATCAGCCGTAAATTCCGCTATGTGAATCATCTTGGTCGATTCGGCGTAATCGAACACGGTGCCGGTTATGGGCGACACCGGGACGGTCATATTGGCCGGAGCCGGACCGTTGTAGGTATTCATATACTGATTGATAACGCGCCACATATGGCCGCATTCGCCGCCGAGGATCCATTTTACGTTTAGTCTTTCGGCTTCGGCGTACATTTTCGCGTTCAGTTTTTTCGCCATATTGAAGGAAACGAAAGAGCCGAAGTTGCCTCCTTCGGAGGCGTAGGTGGAG
>CAMWPE010000115.1 GCA_947176055.1 uncultured Desulfovibrio sp. | reverse complement strand
GGCTATGCGCGTGGACGAAGTCCGGAAAGCCGCTGGATACCAGGGAGGAATGAAATGGCGGGATTTTTAAAGGTTTTATTCCGCAATTTGCTGGATGGTCCAAGCACGGATCCTTTTCCGTTTAAAGACACGCCCACTCCCGAAAGAGTGCGGGGCCGCGTCTTGGTCGACCGCAATCTCTGCGTCGGTTGCGGAGTGTGCAAAAGAGTCTGCGCGGCCGGAGCCATAGATATAACGCGCAAGGTCGATAAAAGCGGCTTTACAATCACTGTCTGGCGCAATTCCTGTTGCCTCTGCGCCGCGTGCCGTCATTATTGTCCAACGGGAGCCATGAGCATTAATAACGACTGGCATTCGGCGCATCTGGAATCGGAAAAGTTCGAATGCATCGAGCAACAGACAATTTATTATGATCGTTGCGCCCATTGCGGAACTTTTATCCGGCCGCTGGCTCCGGCCCTGGCCAAAAAATTATACAAGGAAAATCCGGAAGTCGAAGCCGAAACAGTGCGCAAGCTCTGCCCCAAATGTCGGCAATTAGAGGATGCGAAGAGAAACGAGCGCGTCGCCGCCTCCGCCCAGTCCATAGAAAATAAAAGCGAAGAAAGGGGAACGGAATTAACAAATGGCGATGAAAAAGAGCCGGCTCCGGCCGCACTACGGGAACCCGCTGGAAAGGAAGAAAAACCGCAATAATTTTATAACACCGGAGAGTATATGGAAGATATAATAAAAGGCAACGCGGATGTAATGACCGCTTTGGATAAATTATGCTCCGGCAAAAACGCGATCCAGCATACTAACGATTTTTTTGGCAACGCCTTCAACTGGTACACTCTCGATTTGCCCGAAACAATCCTGGACGCCGCAAAAGAGCTTTATAAACACCGCGCGAGGCTTGCGATGATCACCGCTTATAATCGCGAGCAAGAAAACAAGGAAGAGAAGAGTCTTTGTTACGAATTTGTCATCGAAGGCGTAGTTTACAGTATAACGGCGAATCTGGACGCGGCCCATGACAGTGTGCCATCATTAAGCAGGATTTTCCCGAACGCCGACTGGCATGAAAGGGAAATGATGGAATTATATGGGATAAAGATTACAGATCATCCCAATCCGCGGAGGCTTTTCCTGGACGAAAAACTCGATAAAGGTCTTTTGGGCGAAATAGTGCCGCTCTCCGTGATGATGAACGGCGCTAGCTCAGCCGAACTTTGGGAAAGGATTCTTGCCGACAAGGAGACAAAATAATGTCCAATACATTCACTCTTCCTCTAGGACCTGTGCATGTCGCCCTGGAGGAGCCAGTATATTTTAAACTCGACGTGGAAGGAGAGGTTATTCGCAAGGCGGATTTGACCTCAGGCCATGTGCACCGCGGCATGGAGGCGCTGGCTTCGCAACGGAATCTTATCAAAAACACCACCCTTACGGAAAGGGTTTGCTCGCTTTGCTCCAATAGCCATTCCTTTACTTACTGCATGGCCGTCGAAAACGCGTTAAAGATGGAAATCCCCATTCGCGCGCAGTATTTGCGGGCTATGGCCGAAGAGATCAAACGCGTCGCCTCGCATTTGTTTAATACCGCCATTCAAGCCCATATCATCGGTTTTAAATCCATGTTCATGCACGTCATGGAAGTTCGCGAGATTATCCAGGATGTGAAGGAAACCGTTTACGGCAACCGCATGAACCTGGCGGCCAACTGCATAGGCGGCGTAAAATACGACGTGGACAAAAAGTATATCGATTTCATTCTGAATTCCCTGGACAAGCTCGCTCCGCAAGTAGAGGAAATTCAGGAAATGTACGCGACGAATCATAATATCGTAACGCGCACAAAGGGAATTGGGCTACTGCCGAAAGAAGACGCTATCAGGCTTGGCGTGGTCGGCCCTGTAGCCAGAGGGTCGGGCGTAATGAACGACGTTCGCAAGGAATCGCCTTATTCCGCCTATACGAAACTGGAATTTAAGAGCTTCTTGCGCGACGGTTGCGACGTGTGGAGCAGGACGCAGATACGCCTCGACGAAGCGCTGGAATCCATCCGCATGATCCGCCAGATTTGCGCCCAGTTGCCGGATGGACCTTTGACAGTAAAAATGAACGCGATTCCCACGACCCAGGCGTGCGCCCGCTCGGAAGCTCCGCGCGGAGAGATTTTTTATTACATTCGCACCAATGGCACCGATATGCCCGCGCGCTTAAAATGGCGCGTTCCGTCGTATATGAACTGGGAAGCGCTGGGCGTAATGATGCGCGATTGCGCGGTGGCGGACGTGGCTTTGATTACCAACAGCATTGATCCCTGCGTTTCCTGCACGGAGCGATAATGCACGAGGCAAGTCTCGCTCAAGGCTTGCTGGATTTGGTTTTAAATTCCCTCGAAGAATATAACCGGAATCATCCGGATCAACGCGGGGGAAAGATTAAAGAGATAGTTTGCGGAGCCGGTCTCTTCGCCGGCTTCGAAGATTTTACATTGCGCTCCTGTTTTGAATTGTTCGCCGAAGGAACGGTCTGCGAAGGAGCGGATTTAAAAATAGATCTTGTGCCTTTAGATTGCGTATGCCGCCGATGCGGCGAAAAATTCCGGTTGTCCAAACGTCCTTTTCGTTGCTCCAATTGCGGCGGCGACGATATGGATTTTAAGGGCGGCGCGGGCCTGACCCTTCTGGCCATAAACGTTGACAGCGAGGATGAGCGAAATCATGATTGAACATATCCGGATTACGCCTGATAAATGCAAGGCCTGTCGCCGTTGCGAAGTGGCTTGTATAGCGGCGCATCACAACATGACATTTAAGGAAGCGATGAAACATCGGGACACTCTTGTTTCCCGCGTCCAGGTCGTTAAGGCCGAAGGTCTCAAGACCAGCGTCCGTTGCCATCAATGCGCCGACGCGCCTTGTTGCAATATCTGTCCCACCGGAGCTTTGAAGCAGGACGGCGAAGGACGCATAAGCATGGACGAATCCTTATGCGTTGCCTGCGAAATGTGCATTAAAGCCTGCCCCTACGGGACAATTTCCATGGACACAGCCGAATGCGCGTCCCATGATTCCGCCGGTTGCGAAGCGGGGAAACCCGTGGCCGTGCGGTGCGACATGTGTTACGCGTGGCGAATGGAAAACGGCAAGAAAATAACTGCCTGTATGGAGGCGTGCCCGGTGCGCGCTCTTTACCTGGTCGAAGCGGATGGTAGTATTCTGGAAATGCCCGCTCCCGTTAAAAAGCCGGTAGCTGAAAAACCTCAAGAGGTAACAGGCGGCGAAGCGCCCAAGCCCGCGTAAAATGGATTAGGCGCGCTTCGAATTTTATCTTTTCATGTCTTTCGCTTTTTAATTAATGGCTCTTTCCTAGTATACGGTTGACAATTTTCTAGTTGAACTTATCTATATCCCATGAACGCTAGAGAATTGTCAACTTTTTTGTCTCCTTGTCGGCAGACGATAAAAAAACTCTTTTTGATTTGCTTCAAAATGAAGCCAACGATTTCATAGAAGTTGCACTCCCCGATAAACCCCTTTCTTGTCCAAGTTGCGGTTGCGTGGAGTGGGTCTTAAAAAATGGTAAGCGCAATGGGGTGCAACGCTACCTCTCCAAGAAATGCAATAAGTCTTTCATGGCTAATACCAATACCATACTTGAACGTACTCATAAACCATTGGAAACATGTAAGAAGTTTTTAGAATGTATGGTTCATGCTATGTCGGTTCTTAAGACTGCCGAGGTGTGCGAAATAAATAAGAATACTGCCTTCATATGGCGTCATAAGGTACTTGATGCCCTTTTCCAGCTTTCCAATAAAACGGAGTTAAACGGTATTGTGGAAGCCGACGAAACTTTTTTCGTCGTTTCTTACAAAGGACAAAAGAAACATCTTCCACGAGAAGCAAAGAAAAGGGCTACACCCGCAAAAAAGCGTGGCCTTTCAGCTGAGCAAGTGTGTGTTCCATGTGGACTTGATAGAACTGGTAAGGTCATTTCAAAGATAGATAATTTTGAGAAAATCAATCATTCTGGATTAGCTCATGTTTTCGGCGGCAGAATAAAGAAAAATTCTGTTCTCTACACCGATAAGGCGTCTGCTTATCGTAAATTCTCAAGTGATAATTACCTTCAGCTTATCCAACTTAAAGGTGGCAAGTACAAATTGGACATCTACAATATTAACCACATAAATGCCTACCATAGCGGACTTAAGACCTTTATCCGCCCATTCAAGGGGATTTCCACCAAGTATCTGAACAACTACTTGACATGGAACATATATACATCTCAAAAGGGTACTATCAAAGAAAAAACGCAGACAATGCTAACTGGCATAAGCCAAGCTAACATTGTCGTGCGTTTTAATGAAATTGGGAATAGACCAAGCGTACCTATAGTATAATTACTTCTTTTGAAGTAAACGATAATCAGGCATTTGGAGGTCAAAAGGTAGAAAGTTGGGATGTTTAAGGGTTCTGTTAGCCAACAGATTTTGTTCAGTTTCTTCTGGATTTAAACCCTTTTCATTGTTAAATGCAATTATTCCATATTGCCAGTTGCTTAAATCTGGACGAGTTGAATTTTGAGAATTTAGAAAATCCATAAGGTCATCTTTCTCATGTGCATTCAGATACCATTTTTTCTTGCCCATCATGTTACTATGAATAACATATTCTGGACGCCTAAACTCAATCCGTGCCATCTTTTTTGCGTTACTGTGATTGAACGCATTGTAAAACTTGAAATATTCAAGACCTTGCCTACCTTCATCAGGATTTACCTGCATAAGTAGACCTTTCCGATTATCTCTCCCTATTGTGGCCATTTCATTGAGATTTTCAATGATTCGATATGGGCCAATAGAATTCAGTAGATATTCCCATATTATCAGCATTTTTTACTTCTGCCTTAAGTTTGCAACAATAGTGCTAAATTAAGAACTCCCGCCGGATTGACGGGAGTGTTTGAATTTGTGTAAATTCTCTCATGGGAAGAAAGTCCATGCGGTCATTGCCGTATGGCGCAAAAGCTACCTCTCCCAAGATGGACGCCCATACGCTTCTTATGGTTCATTGTGCAGCTCTTACTAGAAATTTTCTGGTTGGACTGTACCCTGTGGCGGCCAGGTAAAACCGCCATTTTTTATATTTCTATATGAAATCATTGAATATTCAAATAACTGGTTGATATATTTGAGCAATTTATCAACCGTTAAATGTGAAAGAGCCTAATTAATTTAAAAAGCAACGATTTCCGATCTATCCTCCGCTTGGACGCGCCAATTTTACGACGGCCAGGCGGAGGATTTTTTTCAGTTTTAGACTTATTTGTCCTGAAGCATCTTTACCGCGCAGAATTTGCCGCACATGGCGCACACTTCTTCCTTATTATGCGGCTCGCGTCGTTTCGCGAGCGTCGCGGGATCCAGCGCCGCCTTTTCCATAGCATGCCAGTCCAGTTTTTTTCTCCCCTCATTCATTGCTTTTTCGCGGGCTATGGCTCCGGGGCGACCCAGCGCGACTTCGCCGCAATGAGCGGCCACTCTCGATGCCATGACTCCTTGAAAAACGTCGGCTGCGTCAGGCAACGTGAGATGTTCCGCGGGGGTTAGATAACATAAGAAATCAACCCCCGCTTGAACGCCGGTCGCGCCGCCGATGGCTCCGGCGATGTGATCGTATCCAGGGGCGGAGTCGCAACAAAGGGGCCCCAGGACATATAATGGAGCGCCATGAGTCAGACGCTTTATACCCTGGATTTGAGTTTTGACCTGATCCAGCCGCACATGACCGGGTCCCTCGATCATCGATTGAACGCCAAATTCGAGCGCGCGCCTGGCCAAAAGACCAAGATTTATAACTTCTTCCCATTGCGCCGCGTCGCCCGCGTCCGCTCCCGCTCCGGGTCGCAGACCGTCTCCGAGGGAGAGGGTGACGTTATAGGGACGGCAAATTTCCAGCAACCTATCGAATTCTTCGAGGAGTGGATTTTCGCGGTCGTTTTCCAGCATCCAGCGGGCCAGCATGGAGCCGCCGCGGGAGACTATGCCCATTTCGCGATTATCCCTTACAGCGAGCTCCGCGCCGCGTCTGGAAAGTCCGCAATGAACAGTTACAAAATCCACACCTTGAGCGGCATGTTTTTCAATTTCCGCGAATAGCTCGTCCGCTTTCATATCCGCGATTTCGCGTCCGTTATCCAGCAACTTCTGTCCCACCGCGTACATTGGCACCGTGCCGAGGGGCAAATGCCAAAGATTCAGCATCTCCTCGCGAATAGCGTCCAGATCGCCGGCTATGGACAAATCCATTATCGTGTCCGCGCCGGCGTCCCTGGCGGCGTCGATCTTTTTTCTTTCCGTTTCAACGCAATTGCTCAAGGGCGACGTGCCGATATTGGCGTTTATCTTGATCCTCGCGGGTTGCCCAACCAGAATGGGTTTCAGATTCTTATGCGCCGGGTTTCCAAGCAACGCCATGGTTCCCATTTCGAGCGCGTCGATTATCGTTTCGGAAGCCAAGGCCTCTTCCCCGGCCAGTATGGGCAAAAAATCATCGAGCAGTTTTTTCAGCGCCAGATTTTTGTCGAACAAATCGCGGGACATTTCTCCCTCCCGTTTTGGACGCATTAATAAAAACGCGAAATCGCGATAATTATCCGCGTAAAATTCGTCCTGATTCCTCGCGCTCATATTTTTCCCGATTAGCGCGCCGAACATCCGCGCATATCCGCGACGATTGCTTATAATCGCCGAATATATCGGGAAATTGCGAAAGAAAGGGAAAATTAGGGCGCGCTTTATCGCAACAGGCGGCTTGCTTCCCTCCGGCGGCGTTATCCGCGTCAGGTTCATGGGGTCTGATCTTGCGTCACTCTCAGCGGGCGTCCGACCGCTCCCCCAGCGCGCCAAAAATAGCTGTCCCGCGCGATCTTGTAAAGATGGCTGGCAATCTTTTCCTGGACGTAGGCGGCCGACGTCAAGAGCGACATAAGAACCCCTTCCCTCTCGCTCTAGCTAATGAAGGTATGATACTTGCATAAATAAGTGGCATAGGTCATTTTTTCCGTCTGAATTTTGATTCTGGCAGCGCAGCGCGGCCGGAAATAAGGAGTAATCAATGGAAATTCAATTCCGTAGCCGCAATCATGACATGGGAGCCATTTTCCCCACTTTCCAGGAACGCGTTAATTCGATGTTGCCCGCGGATTCTCAAACATCCGCCGCGCCGGTACTCGAGGAAAAGGCGGTAGTAACGCCTCATATGCCAACCAACGAAGAAATCAGCCAGACTCTCGCGCAGGTCGAGCGCGAAGCTCAGCAACAGGGCGAAGAGCTGATCCAGATGCATTCCGGCCTGAACGCCCAAAGAGTGGCGAGACTGCTTGATCTGCTCGATTAATTTTTGAATATTTTTAATACCCCACAGAAAAAGTGTGATTGAAAATTTTAGTATAACACAACAGGAATTTGAGACTAGAGCTTGTGAAGCCCAAACACCAATTCCTTTCTCCCAAACATTAAGAAACACAAATCCCTTGAGCAGTTATAGTGTCCCAGTGAACTAAATTTCTGCGTTTGATAACAACTATTAACAATATGCAAAATTAAAATGTGTGTAGTCCCCACATTGGTAAAATAGTTATAAAGAGCAAAATTACTGAAAGCAAATTTAAGAGTTACATGGGAAGTAAGTGTCAGAAAATAAAC
>CAMWPE010000114.1 GCA_947176055.1 uncultured Desulfovibrio sp. | reverse complement strand
ATTTAATCCCGAGCAACTTTTCCATATTTTTTTCGAAAAGGACGCGGAGATCCTTTTCGATCGCCGCGTATCTCGCGCCCAGCTCTTCGGCGCCTTCTCCGGATAATCTGAAAATTCTTACGTCGCCCATATACTACCTCCGCGCCGCGCGAAACGAAAGCCTCCGGAGCGCGACCTCCGGGCTATTCCATATTACGCGCCTTGTCGATTATGAGCAATAAATCCCTTTTCATTTTTAAAAAAATGGAGTATAAATAAAAAATCCCTTATTTGCGACGATGGAGCCGCCGAATCCTCGTCGCGACGCGTCCCGGTCGCGCCGGAGCGCGCCGGGTTATCTTACGCTTTTCCCGCCAACGTCGCGAAGTCCGCGGGTTGCGGCAAGCGAAAATATCGCGCGTCCCCGACGCCGCGAAAAATTGACGCGCGGCCATCCCGTTAATGGTTCGCGCGCTCGCCGGAGAGTCTATGTACACGCTTTTTTACATTCTCGCCTATCTGGCCGCCGCGGGCTTCGTATGCCTGGCTATCCTGAAGATCCGGACTTTCATGAAAACAAGCCCCCTGCATATCCGCTGGGAACTTTATCCCATCCCGCACGAAGGACCCAAACGGGCCGCCTACGGCGGAAGTTATATGGAGGAGACCAACTGGTGGACCAAACCCAGGCACGTGGATCACTGGATGGATCTCAAGGCCATGGGAAAGGAGATCTTTTTCCTGGAATCCACATTCGAGCACAATCTGCCGCTCTGGATTCGCACCTATCCCTTCCATATGGGCCTCTATATGCTTATGGGAGGCATAATGATCGTAATTTTCGCGGCCTTTATCCAGGTCTGCGGCGTATCCCCCAAATGCGGTTTCATGATCTTCCTTGGCAATATTATTAACGCGATGGTTCTTTTTGGCTCGTGCATGATGGCGGGGGGAGGAATCGCGCTTATAGTTCGCAGGACAACCGACAAGGGTCTGCATAAATACACCACGCGGGAAATGTATTGTAATCTGGGAGCTTTCGTGATTTTCGGACTCCTTTCCCTTTGCGCCTGGGTATTCAATCCCGATTATTTTACGCTCTGCAGACGGTTGATGTATAATCTGATGACCGGTCACTTCAAGGCCCTTGGCAGCGGCTGGTTCGTGATTAATATGTTATGGGGCTTTGCTCTGATGTGCTGGATACCGGTCACAAATATGCGGCATATCCTGATTAAATACTTCATGTACCACGATATTCGCTGGGACGACATGGCTACGGTATGGAGCAATAAAAACAAGGATCTGATTAACGAGAACCTGCAATTTGGCGTAACCTGGTCCGCGCCTCACGTTACCGAAGACGGCAAAGCGAAGAACTGGGTCGAAGTCGCGACGACCAATCCCGCCGACGATCCCAACGCATCCAAATAACAGCGCAGCGATTAACGGTCATATTTATAACCGGAGAATAGAATGAAAGACGATAACATTACCATAGAAGACGTATCGAATGTCGATGGTCAGATGGTCACTATCGATCTCGAGGATCTGCCCGAATTGCCCCTCGATTACAAGGATATGCCGTGGAAGCCCTTTACTCCCGACCAAAAGGAAAACGTAGCCTGTATTCTTGACGACGTATGCGTCCTGAATATTCCCGTGCCCAAAAATCCCCAGGAAGAAGAGGAGCTGGTAAATAAATTTCTCGAGGGTATGCGCAAGCTTTTCAAAACGGACAATAACTGGACTTGCCTGCCCATGCTGGAGAGCAGCATGGAAAATTGCGTGCAGTGCAATTCCTGCTCCCCAGCCTGTCATCTGTGGGAAATGTCCGGCAAAAACGAGATTTATCGCCCCAATTACCGCTCGGAAATTTTTCGCCGCATTTATCATCAATATGTTAAAAAGGAGCCTTTCGCCAAATGGCGTTACGGCGATATGAATCTCAATTGGAAAACAATAGCCAGACTCGGCGAATTGTCCTATAGGTGCAATCTCTGCAGGCGGTGCGCCCAGACTTGCGCCATAGGAGTCGACAACGGTCTGATCGCCCGCGAAATCCGCAAACTTTTCAGCGAGGAACTGGGTATTCATCCCAAGGAATTGCATGAAAAGGGCACAATGAACCAGCTCAAAGTCGGCTCCTCCACAGGCATGACCCCTGGCGTGGTTAAAGACAATGTAGAATTTATCGACGAGGACTATTCGGAAATTACCGGCGTGGGCATTACGACGCCTTTTGACGTCAAAGGCGCCGACATCATGCTCCTGCATAACGCCGGCGAAATTATGGCGTGGCCGGAAAATATCGCCGCCTTTTCGCTTATTTTCCAGGAAGCGGGCTTGTCATGGACATTATCCAGCAAGTCTGTGGCCTACGACGGCGTAAATTACGGCGTATTTTACGACGACGCGCAACTTGCCAGAATCGCGCTGGATCATATGAAAGCGGCTAAGGAATTGGGCGTAAAAAAGATCGTGGTAGGAGAATGCGGGCACGCCCACAAGGCTATCACCGTGCTCGCGGATCGGGTAATTCCATACGAACTGCAAGTGCCCCGCGAAAGTTGCTACGTAACGCTTCGCGATATCGTGCTCGGAGGGAGGCTTAAACTCGATCCATCGCGCAATAACTTCCCCGTAACATTGCATGATCCCTGTAATGTGGTGCGTCTCATGGGCATAGTGAAGCCGCAGCGGGATATCCTCCATAAAATCGCGCCGCAATTCCGGGAAATGCCGCATAACGGCGTTCATAACTATTGTTGCGGCGGCGGCTCCGGTTTCGCCATTATGTCGCGCAACAATATCGACGAATGGCGCGGCAATATCTCCGGACGCAAAAAGATGCAACAGATCTCCGAGGCCTTCAAGGATTGCCTGGGGCCAGAAACCAAAAAATATATTTGCGCTCCTTGCTCCAACTGCAAAGGCCAGATTCGCGAATTGCTCGAACACAGCGATCTTTACGCTAAAAACAGCTTCGCTTACGGCGGCCTCGTGGAGCTGATCGTCAACGCCATGAGCAATGTGGCGCCTGGCTACATCAAGTGGGAAAGCGACGAATAAACCGTAAAAGTTACGGTTAAGTTAAAACAGGGAGCTTCGGCTCCCTTTTGATTTTTAATGAGTTGAACGAAAAACTTCCGCCCGCTTTCGCGACGCGGCGAAAAAAGCCGGCGACATTATCGCCCGGAATATTGTCTCCCGTTTGCAAGATATTTTAGCGTTCTTGCTTATAACGCTTAAAAATTTTGCGGGACTCGGGATTTCCGGTCCAATAATACGGAGCGACGCGGCGCGATTAGCTCAAACTTTTTCCCAGCTCGTAGGCCTGGCGAGGATATGGAGTATCTACTATGGCGCCTTCCGGCCAGATTCCCGGCGCGATAACCCGGCCGATATCTGTCCAGCCCAAATAGTCGAGTAATATATTGTAATGGTTTTCGATTGGTCCGGCTTCCCTGGGCGCGGTGTTGGCGTATGTCATCAGTAAAGCGGCTTTTTTTGGTCTGTGGATTTGTCCGTTTATGGCGTAGAATCTATCGATCACCGTTTTTAACTGGGAGGAGAGACCAAAATAATACATGGGAGTGGCGAATACCACCATATCGGCGGGAATGATTTTTTCGCGTACAATTTCGAAATCATCCTTGAAGACGCAAGGTCCATCCATACCGCATTTATTGCACGCTATGCACGGATGCACCTTGGCATGAGCGGCGTCGAACCGGAAAGTCTTGTGTCCGGCTTCCTCCGCGCCTTTTATAAATTGAGCGGCCAGTTCGTTCGAGTTGCTCCTTTTCCGGGGACTGCCGGTTAAAACGAGAATATCCATTTTTTTATTCTCCGATGTTGAGAGGGAGTCGGCTGAGACAGCCGCGGGCATAGAAACGGCCGCGAGGGTTCCGACCGTCGCGAGCAAAAATTTTCGTCTGGGACATTTCATATTTTTTCCGGATGTTTTGGCGCGAAAAGCCGTAAACGTCGTTGGTTAGCCTACTTGATACGCTCGCTGATAATTATTCATCAAATCATTAAATCGCAAGCGAGCGCGGTTTTATTGAGAGGGTTGAGCAATTTTTTGCTTTTAATTATGGGCGCGAATCTTCTTATATAGATTTAAATAATACAATTTGCCAGGAAATTAAACAATCAATTACGAAAAATGATTAATTGAGGTTACCCGATGAGCGACAGAATTCTTACCGCGTGTTTTTCCGCCACAGGCGTTACTCTGGGGGTCGCCCGGACAATAACGGCGCGAATAGGGGGCGATCTTTTTCAGATCCTTCCAGCGAAGCCCTATACCGCCGCGAATTTAAATTGGAACAATTCCGCAAGCCGCTCCAGCGTTGAAATGAAAGATCCCGCGTCGCGTCCCGGAATCGCGGATAAAGTGGCGAATATGGGAGAATATAGCGCCGTGTTCCTTGGTTTTCCCATCTGGTGGTACGACGCGCCGCGAATTATCCTGACTTTTCTTGATTCTTACGATTTCGCGGACAAAATTATGTTTCCCTTCGCCACATCCGGAAGCTCTGGTCTTGGCTCGATTCCGCAAAATTTAAAGAAGGCCTGTCCAGCCGCCGACTGGCGTCCCGGCATATGCTTCGCGGGAGGACCGCGGCGCGAGGAAGCGGAAGCGTGGGTTAAAATGTGTCTGGAAAAATAAATCGTATTTAAACGGATCGAGGATAAATAAATTATCTAAAAATTCGCTCGCAAAACCTGTCGGCCCGAAAAATAACTTGTCCGCAAAGCAATAATTATCATTCGCTCCAGCTAATAATTAGTGTTATACTGTTTAAAAAGCCCGGTTCGCGTCGGGCTTTTTCGTCGCGTCACTATTTATAAAACGCGAGCTCTCTGATACAGTGCTCGAAAAGCGCGTCAAACAGCGGAATTTCCATAAACGCGACCTGACGCCTCCTGGATTATTACGCTCCGGGGATACGCGAGTATTCCGTCCATAGGAAATCGATTCTTTCTGAAAGGAGATTAAATGGAACGCGCGCTTATAGTCAATATTCTTCGTTCCGACGAGTCCAGAGAATACGTTACGGTATGCGGCTGGATAAAAACGCGTCGCGATTCCCGGGATTTTTCTTTTGTCGAAATCAATGACGGCTCCTGCCTCGCGAATTTGCAATGCGTAGTCGATGCGGGAAGTCCCGCTTTCGCGGAGCTGGGAGAGGCCGGGACGGGATCGGCGCTCGAAATTCGCGGCGATATCGTGGAATCGCCCGGAAAGGGACAAAAATGGGAGATGCGGGCCGCCGAAATTAAAGTTTTCGGACTGGCTGATCCGGAAACTTTTCCATTGCAAAAGAAACGGCATAGCGACGAATTTTTACGCGCCATAGCACATTTGCGGGCGAGAACAAATAAATACGGCGCGGCGTTCCGCGTCAGATCCGAAGCCGGGTTCGCTATCCACGATTATTTCCGGGCGAGGCATTTTGTATGGGCGCATACCCCCGTTATCACAGGTTCCGATTGCGAAGGGGCGGGGGAGATGTTTCGCGTGACCACGCTGCCGCCGGGGGAGAAGGAAGCGGCCAAGGATTTTTTCAGTCGCCCAGCCAGCCTGACCGTATCAGGACAACTCGAGGCCGAAGCTCTCGCTCTAGGTCTGGGGCGCGTATATAGCTTCGGACCAACTTTTCGCGCGGAAAATTCCAATACTCCCAGGCACGCGGCGGAATTCTGGATGGTAGAGCCGGAGATGGCATTCGCCGATATCAACGATTTAATGGAGCTCGCGGAAGGGCTTGTTAAACATGTGGTAAGCCATACGCTTAAGCGGTGCGAGCCGGATATAGATCTCTTCGATAAATACGTGGAAAAAGGCCTGAAGGATAATTTGAACGACATATTAAACGATTCTTTCGCCAGAATATCCTACGCGGACGCTGTAAAAATCCTGGAGCCGAACTCGCGCCATTTCGCTTTTCCGGTTGGTTTTGGCGAAGATCTGCAAACGGAGCACGAGCGTTTTCTGGCCGAAACTTATTTTAAAAAGCCGGTCATCGTGTACGACTATCCCAAAGAAATAAAAGCGTTTTATATGCGCGCCAATCCGGACGAAACCACTGTCGCCGCGATGGATGTTCTGGTTCCCAGGATAGGAGAGCTAATCGGCGGCTCCCAGCGCGAGGAAAGACTGGATCAACTGGAAGCGAAAATCCGTTCGCTAGGTCAGGATCCAAAGGATTATTGGTGGTATCTGGATTTGCGCCGTTTTGGGACTGTTCCGCACGCGGGTTTTGGCATGGGATTTGAGCGTCTTATAATGATGCTGACCGGTATAAGCAATATTCGGGACGTAATTCCTTTTCCGCGCACACCCGGTAATCTGGATTTTTAAGAGGACCGCGTCGCCCCGCGCGTTAGAATCTTTGTTATTATAATATAGCGCGAGGCGATTGAAAATAACCGCCCGCTCTGACGGTCGCGCGAAGCGGAGCGCGCCGGGACATCCGCGAAATTATCGCTTAATGGACATCCCCTCGCCGTTAAGGGATAAATTAAAGCGAAACTTGCTATAAGGACAAGCGATGAAAGACGATTTGCCAAAAGGATTCAGGGCCGCGACAGTCGCGGCGAAATTCAGAAACTGGAATCGGGATGATCTGGGCCTGATTTTTTCCGATTTGCCATGCGTTCTCGCCGCCCTTTTTACCCGCAATATCTTTTGCGCGGCTCCGGTGATTGTCTGCAAGGAGATTCTGGCTAGCGGACGAACAATCCGGGCGGTCGTCGCCAACGCGGGTCAGGCGAACTCGTGCACCGGGGCGGACGGTTTGAAAGACTGCCGGGAGATTCAGGAAATCGCGGCGAAAGATCTAGGCGTCGCTCCGGATGAAATCGCGCTCGTTTCGACAGGCGTAATTGGAGCCCGATTTGATATGGCAAAATGGCGCGAAGCGCTAAAAAAACTCTCCGCGGGACTTGGAAAACAGGACGCGGAGGGATTTACCCGCTCTTTCATGACGACCGACGCTTTTCCCAAATTCGCTTCGAGGGATATTGAATTATCCGCGGGAAATGTCCGGCTTACCGTCATGGCCAAAGGCGCGGGAATGATCTGTCCGGATATGGCGACAATGCTTTGCGTAGTTCTTACCGACGCCGCCATAACGAGGGAATACTGGCGGAAATTCTTTATTAAAGAAGTTGACGCGTCGTTTAATCGCGTTTCCGTCGATGGAGACACCTCGACCAACGACACAATTCTGGGACTGGCGAATGGAGCGTCCGGAGTCGAGCTAATTTCGGACGGTGACCGCGAGCTTTTCCGCGACGAGCTTGGTCAAATTTTAAAGAAAGTAGCCTATATGCTCGTGCAGGACGGGGAAGGCTCAAGCAAGGTTATACATATTGACATCGAGGGCGCCGCGGACGAAGCCGCCGCAAAAAAAGCCGCTCGCGCCGTCGCGGGCTCCCAGCTCGTGAAAACCGCCATATACGGCGGAGACGCCAACTGGGGGAGGATTATCAACGCCGTCGGTTATAGCGGCGTCGACGTGCGCCCCGATGAAGTCGGTCTATACTTATGCGGGATAGAGCGCTTCCGCGACGGGGTTCCAGTCAACGACAATATGGAAGCGGAACTCGCGGAAAAATTGAAAGAGCGCGACATTAGCGTCAGGATTATATTGGGCAAAGGCGATGGCAAATACTCCATGCTCTCTTCTGATCTGGGCCGCGAATACGTGACCCTGAATTCCGACTATAGATCCTGATTCCCCGGTCCGAAGACGAGCAGGTCGCCCGTCGCGGGGAAGCGACGGGCTATTTTTTTACGAATTTATAACCGTTCGCATAGAGATATATA
>CAMWPE010000113.1 GCA_947176055.1 uncultured Desulfovibrio sp. | reverse complement strand
TCCCTATCCGCTGGAACTGGCTATCCGCAAAATGCGCGCCCGTTGGGGCACATGTATGCCCCAGAAAAGGAAAATCATCCTTAACGCGACTCTTTCGCGTTTTTCGCCAGTCTGCCTGGAATTTGTCATCGTTCACGAACTGGGTCATATCTTTAACCCCAATCACGGCCCGCAGTTTTACGCCTGGCTTGATCGCTGGTTGCCCGACTGGAGAGATCGCGCCGCCCGGCTATCGGGCGGAAGCTGAAAGTCGCGATCCTTTATTTCATTTTTTTCGGAAAGACGGGAGCCGTCGCCCGGAAAGCCGAAAGAAAGGCGTTGACGGATTTTTTATCCAGTTTTTCGCCCAGGATGACAGTCGAAGCGCAGATTTTTCCGTCGCATCCCAACCATATTTCGCCTTTTGTTTTGTCATTTATCTCCGCGCGATAGAGCTCAGCTGTGTTCTCAAGTTTTCCAGTCCGCAAGCCGCTGTTTTTAATGGTCTCTATAACCCGCGAGGCGAATTCAGGGGATTTGGCGTCTATATCCAGTATTGCATAATTGACGGTATTGCCGGATTTACGATCAAGGAACACGCAACTGATTCCTCCGGGACGGGTCTTTATTGGGACTGGCATTACCCAGTCGGGCGGCGGAGAGACAGAAAAGTATTTCGTCTTCACGGGCTGGCCCGGCTTGGCGAAATTCGCGGTTGGTATTGGCTTTGACTCGGCCGCTAGCGCCGAAGCGGGCCAAAGAAGGATTAAGAAAAGAGCTATAAAGCGCGAAATCATGTTTACTCCTGGCGCGAAATTTTTCACGCGCGGCTGGAGTTGGCGAACAAGGCTTCGGGACAGCGTTTGCGGATTATATAAAAATACCCCGCGGCAAGCAGGATTTCGGTTATGACTGGGAGCTGCGCCGCGCCGGAAAGTCCGGCGAGCGTCGGCAGCGCGGCGGCCAGGATGAGGCTGACACCCGCCGCGAGGGCTTGCGCGCGGATCATGCGGCTCTCCAGACCGCGGGGCACCAGTGTCTGCGCGCCCAGCGCGTAGTCGCAAGCAAGAGCTGGCGCGGCGAAGATCATGATTCTAAAAACATCGATAGCCGCTTCGTAACCGGGCCCGAGAGCGATTCTTATTATATAAGGCGCGAGAAAAAACAAAGCGCAGGAGCAAAGGAGCATCAATAAAAAAAGACCGGCCAGCGATTGACGCAAAATGCGCCGGGACTTGCCCGGATCCAGCGTTGTCAGAACGCACATTTCCGGGAAAATGGTTTGGGTAAACGGAGCCAGAAGCGCGCCGACGGCCCGGATCATTTTGACGACGGCGACCATTATTCCCATCTGCGCGGCGGAGAGAAAATAGCCGAGAACAAGCTGGGAGCCGTTATTGTAGATCAGCGAGAAAAAAGAGCCGGCGAAAAGGGCCCGGGTTTTTTTCAGAATGCCGACGCCAGCCCTGACGCCGAGCCTGGGCCGGTAAATGAAGTATAGCTCCAAATTGAGTCCCAGATACGGAATTCCCTTGCAAATCGCCGTGACGCTGAAATATCTGCCCCAGTTTTCGGGGGAGTCGATAAGGGGGAAAATTAACCCCAGGGCGACAAGGGAGGATAGGACATCCTGGATTGCCAGTCGCTTCGCGCCCTGGCCGACGCCCTGATAGAACCACAAGGGACTAACCCCGCGGATGAGACCGAGGAGAATGGCCAAAAAATAAGCTTGCGGGTAGATCGCGGCGCTCGGGATGAATGGGTACAGGGCGAGCGCCCCAAGGATGCAAACTATCGCGAGGATTATCTTCGCGGAGAAAACTTCGCCGAGCAAACATGACAGTGCGTCAAGGTCGTCCCGCGCGAGCGCGGCCGCTCGCGCTCCGCCAAGCGCCAGTCCCCATTCCATGACGAGACAGACAATAGGGGGCAATAGACACATATACATAAGGATGCCGAAAGCTTCGTCTCCCAGTTTTCTGCTTAACCAGGGAAAGGCGAGAAGTGGGACAAGCAATTGCGTCGCTTGAATGGCGCCGAATGAAAGAAAAGTTCGCGTGTGTTTCGAGGAAAGGAGTTCCGGTATTTTCATCTTGCTCTTCGCTTCGGGCGACGTAAGGGACGCGGTCGCCAAATCGCGTTGCTTTTATCGGCGCGATTCGACGCGCCGATTTTAGCGGAGCGGGCCGCGAAAATCCAGTTCGGGAAGCGGGCGTTTTCGGGAAGCGGCCCGCGCTTTGCCGACCGGCGTCGACAGGAGCGGAGGCGACGTCTCCGGTTAGATCCAGTATTGTTTTTTCCCTCGCCTTCCGCGAATCGCCGCAATGCTATATTTACGTGTCCGGATTTTTTGAGGCACTTTCGCGACGTGGCCTTTATTCAATCGCGCCCTATGACAATTAATTGCAAAAACTTTTAGCTTATATTATATTGCTCGACATAAAAATATATCCGGATCGAGCGGCGGAATCGGCAAAATAGTCGTCAAACAAAGGAGTATGAAATGCCTGACGCGCATATTTATTATATCGCGGATGTTTTTTGTCCCTGGTGTTACGCTTTCGCGCCAAATATGGAGCGCCTGGCCCGGGACTTCCCCGAATTTCCGGTTAAGGTAATAGGGGGAAACCTGATCTCCCGTCCTATAACCTTGGCGGAAGACGTAAGAATGTCGCCCGGGCTGACCGATTTCTGGCGCGAGGTGGAACGCATGAGCGGGCGCTCCCTGCAAGGCGCCATCGACGCCGCGGAAAACGGCGATCATGTCCTGCTTTTCTCGCCGGGCGCGGATGAAATCCTTATCGCGCTAAAAGCTTTCGCGCCGGGCCGCGAGCTTGAGCAACTTATCGAGCTGGAGACAATGTTTTATGGCCGGGGCGAAAATATTTTTGCCGAAGAATCCCTGGCGGAAATCGCCGGTCGCTGGGGCGTGGGTCTTGACGCGCTGGAAGCCGCGCTCGATCAGCCGGCCGCGCTGGAAGCTACGGAAAGAAATCTGGCCCAAGCCGCGGCGTTGATGGGCGAAATTACCTCCTATCCCAGCGTGTTGCTGGTTCGCGACGGGAAAGTCGACGCCGTAACGCGGGGCTATGTGCGCTACGAAACTGTTCTGGCCCGCTTCGAAAGCGCCATGGCTGATCTGGCCTTGACCAACGAGGCCGCGACTTACTGCTCTTCGCATAAGGCGTGCTCTTTGCTCGCCCGGAAACTTTGATTCGTCGCTACCGCGCTTTGACGGGAATTTATAATCCGCGTAACCGGCCTCGCGCCGGTTTGCGCGTTTTTGGCCAGTCCGGGAGTCGCCTCTTTTCGCTTGACTAAAATCAGAAAACGCTTACCCTTTGGTATAAAAAATTAAACTATATTCGCGGGAATTTCCGCTTCGGTTCCGCGATGGGGTTGTCGCGATCGCGATTTTTAACCGGCGGTATTGTTTCTCGTGTCCCTGGGTTTTGGAGTTGCGCATGAATATGTTTATACGTTCCGTGTTGCTTGTATTGTTGCTATCGAGCCTGGGTTGCGCGGCCCAGGCCGCCTCTTCGGCCGCCCCGACCAAAAAGGAGCCGCCGAAAGAAGAGAATATGAGCAAATTTGACGCGGCGCGCAGATTCAGTCAGGTGCTGGATATAGTCCAGAAAAAGTATGTCAAGGACGTGACGCAGATCGAATTGATTAACGCCGCCGTCAAAGGGATGTTGCAGGGACTGGATCCTCATTCGTCTTTCATGACCGCCGACGAATACAAGGAGATGCAGGAACAAACATCCGGAGAATTTCAAGGCATAGGCATTGAAATTTCCGTGGAAAACGGCCAGGTGGTCGTAGTCTCGCCCATTGAAGATACGCCTGCTTTCCGCGCCGGTTTGCAACCCGGCGACGTGATTCTCACTATCGATGGTCAGCCGACGCAGGAATTGTCCCTGCAGGAAGTAGTTTCGCGCATCCGCGGCCCGAAGGGATCCGAAGTGGAGCTGGGAATTTTGCACAGCGACGCGAAGACGCCGCAAACCGTGCGAATCACCCGCGACGCGATCCCGATGATCAGCGTCAAGTCTTCGCCGCTTGACGACGGCTATTTCTGGATCCGGCTTACGCGCTTTAACGAACGCACTTCGGAAGAACTGGAAACAGCTCTTAAGCAGGCGGCCAAAGACGCGGCGCCTTCCGGCGGAATAAGGGGCATAATCCTGGATTTGCGCAACAATCCTGGCGGTCTTCTGGACGAAGCGGTAAAGGTGTCCGATATTTTCCTGAAGAGCGGCGACATCGTCTCCATAAAAGGACGAGACGATTCATCCCGGCATGTTTACGCCGCGAAAAACGAGCCCGACGATGTGGAGGCGCCGCTGGTGGTTTTGATTAATGCCGGCTCCGCATCGGCTTCCGAAATTGTCGCGGGCGCCTTGCGGGATCAAAAGCGGGCTTTGATCCTGGGCGAGAGGTCTTTTGGCAAAGGCTCCGTGCAAAATATTATGCCGCTTGCCGACGGTTCCGGTCTCAAGCTGACTGTGGCACTGTACTATACGCCTAATGGAAGCTCAATTCAGGCGGAAGGAATCGTTCCCGATGTGGAAGTCGTGTTCGAGCCACCCAAAACCGAGGATAAAGAGACACCGCGTCTGACCCTGCGCGAACAGGATCTTAACCGCCATCTCGAAAACAACAAGGACAAAAAACCGACGAAGCCGAAAGACACCAAAGACGAAGGCAAAGAACAGTTGTCCCGCGACAACCAGTTGCGCATGGGCTTGCAGATGGTAAAGACTTTGCCTAAAATTCAGGAAATTAAATCCGGTAAATAATCTTTTGGGGGGCTTTATGCGGACAATAGGATGCGTCGGTTGCGGAAATATGGGATCCGCCCTCATGGACGGATTCGCTGGCAAATTAAATAAAAGCGAATGGCGACTGGCTTGTTTCGATATAGACGCCGCGAAAATGGACGCGCTAAAAGCCGCCGGTTGCAAACCGGCTAAAGACGCCAAAGAACTGGCGTCGTCGTCCGATCTCCTCATTCTCGCGGTCAAGCCATCCCAAATGCCGGCTTTGCTGGACGAAATCGCGCCCTCTCTCTCCAAAACCGCGGGCGTCGTATCGATTGCCGCCGGCTTCAGTCTCCAGCGGATCAGGTTGCAAATTGGCCTGAATAATGTCCTCGCGCGTTGCATGCCAACCATTACGGCGGCGGTCGATAGAGGTTTGTTCGCTCTTTCCTTTGATCCGGTAAACCTGACGGACGCGGCGAAAGAAGGAATCGTCTCCCTGTTTGGCGCGCTGGGCAAAACCATAATCCTCGAAGAAACCCGCCTTAACTCCTTCGCGGCCTGGATGGGAGCGGCCCCTGCGTATATTTTTCAGTTCGCCAGCGGTCTCGCGCAGGCCGGCCTGACATTGGGATTTTCCCAGGAAATAAACCGGGAAATGATCGGCGAATTATTGCGTGGTTGCGCCGCGCTGGCCGCGAAAGACAACAAGACCTTCATGGAACTGCGGGACGCGGTCTGCTCTCCGGCCGGCTTGACTATAGCTGGAGTGAATGTCCTGGATCGCGCCGGCTTGACCGGTCTGATTGTCGATTGCGTCCTCGCCGCCGAACGAAGAGGCAGGGAAATGGAAGAGGAAAAGAAATAGCTTGCTCGCGGCTCCCGGAAGGGAGCTTTTTTTATTGGCCGCGCGGTCAAACGCGCTGATAAGCGGCGAAAGCGAATGCGTTGCTAACGTTCCGGTTTATAGCTAATTTCAAAATTGGAGGCCGTATTACGATGACAACTTTTGACGCGCTCGCTTACTTTGAGAAATTGAAGGCGGCAGGCGTTCCCGAAGAACAGGCGAGAGTTCAGGCTAACGCGTTCAGGGATTTTTCGGCTATTCAGGAAAAAAATAATCGGAAGGAACTCGCGACAAAAGCTGATTTACGCGAATCTGAATTGCGTTTGCAAAAGGAAATTGAAGTCAGTAAGCGCGACATTCTTAAATGGCTAATTGGCTTGCTTTTGACGCAGTCGGCGTTGCTAATCGCGGTTTTCGCCTTCCTCAAATAATCTCTTGAATTTCGCGCCGGATTGGCGCTTCATAAGGTTACGGAGTCTGGAAAATTCTTTAACATGCGGTTGCCATTACGGATTTTAATGAATTTTTTCATGTCTATTTTTCGCGCGCCCGCGTGTTAATATTGGTTGGGAGCGCTGCGCCTGTAAAATCCGCGGCTGTCTTGTTATAGTTTTCTAGCTCCAAGCTCTATTTTTTAAGGTCCAGGAAACCTGACAGAAGTAAAATGTCCGGGTTTAATGCCGACGCTGTATCCCTCATCGACAATCATCCTTGCGCTGCCTCGCTCTCGATTGCCGAACATTTTGACAAGAGGCGCGACGCTGTTTTACGCGATATTCGCTCTTTGATTAGCGTATTCCCTTCCAGTTTTACTGACCACAATTTTGTGGCGAGCGAATACACCGACTCCACTGGCCGCAAGTTGCCCCCGCGCCGCGTCTTTTTTGACGGCTTCATTCTCCTCGTCATGGGATACACGGGCATAAAGGCCCAGCGAATGAAACTGGCTTATAGCGAGGCGTTCAACGCCATAAAGGCCAAGCTCGAAGCCGCAAAGGAGAGCGAGTCACCCGGCCTTGACGCGATCCTTCGCGCCGTCATCGACGCGAAGGTCGAGGTCGCGAATCGCGAGGGCGCGCTCAAGCGAGTCCTTTACGCGCAAGCGTGGAACGCCTATCGCCGCCATTTTGAACTCGGGAAAAACGACCGCTTGCCGCGAGACCGCTGGAGAGAGGCCGTCGGATTCGTCGCCCAGCTGGAACAGGGAGCGGGCAAGAACAAGATCGCGGGCGGCGAGGGCGTTGGCAATGACAGGCCGCAAGGCGAAATACCGGAGGCGATTGACGAGACCTATCTCGGCCGATTCCGGAAAAAGATCGTCGGCGATCTTGACCGGATAAAAAGAGAATTACAGTCGATTCAGGGGAGTATTCAGTGGCAACTTTACCCGACCGCCGGAGACGCGGGATATTTGGGAGACAAGATGGATCATTTTTACGTCTTGTACCACTTGAGCCAGACAGCGGCCGGAGCGGTCTTTACCGCCCGGCAAGCGCTGGCCGTCGCTGGGAGGCTGAAGGGGAAATAGGTTGACAAGGTAGGTTCTTAAGCTATATATTTAAAAATATCCGGAAGATCCCGAGTAAGTCGTAGCAGGGTAGTCACCCCGTCTTTGGACGGGACACTATAGCAGGGGAATTAACGCGCCCACTTCGGATATTTTTTATTTTAACTTTGTAAAATGCACGGGATCAAAAAATTCCCGCATCCCTTTTATTTTTCTACCAGTGCGGACATTATTGGTAATTTTGGCTTTTGAGCCCTTCCCGACCTTATAGTTGGGTAATACCACGATTTTGCCAAGCCCATCCTCCACCTCTATCACATAAATTATACCTGGCTTCTCGTTGTCCCAAAAGATGTGTTTTGGCCGGTCAAGAGATACTGGCAATTTTTCCCAGACGGAATCAGGGAGTTTATACTCTTTTGTTTCCCGTCTAGCATGAGCCAGATCCCCGTCGGACACGCTAATTTCCGCAGTCTCCAGATTTACCCCCAGCCGGTTGATCTTTTCGCGGATCTCTTCCCCGACTTGCCCTACCTTATGTCTCTCATTGCGTCGTTTAAAAATTCCCTCGCCAATATCCTTGTTTACTTTTTGAAGCCAGACATACGTTTCCACGGATATATCTGGAGTTAGTTAATTTAAGGGCTTTTTGCGGGAAAGAAGATCTGGAATCAGGACTAGTTGCGACGTGCGCGGGTGACCGGGGAACCCCCCGCGGAATGTACGCGA
>CAMWPE010000112.1 GCA_947176055.1 uncultured Desulfovibrio sp. | reverse complement strand
GGATTATGACCTTACGGCGTAAGATAGATAAGAAAATACCGTCTGCCGCCGGCGACGCGCTTGAGCCAGCGGAGATAAGCCGCGACTTGCCGCGGCTGATCTTCCGCCCAGAGCTTGACTTCGAAGGCGAGGATAAATCGCGGACAGTCGACTACGATATCGACGCGTCTGTTTGATCCCAGTTCCCAAAGCTGGCGCTCGACGCCGACTTTTATGAATCTTTCGTTTGGCGCGTCGAAACCCGCTTCCGGAACCAGAGCGAGAATAGCCTCAAGAAAGCGCGCGCCCTGACCGTGGGAAGCTTTTGGCGACAAGAGGATTTTCAGGATACGACATACGCCCGTTTCTCCCATATAAACGAGTTCTTCGGCAAAAGGAGAAAAACCCGAGGCTTCGTTTAACTCTCGCTCGCGAAGCATTTCGATCAGATCAACGGCGCCGGAAAGAGCCTTTGTTAAAGAAGACAAGGAGTCGGAACTTAATGTCGTCATGGTCCATTCCCTATCATTACCAGTTGTCGCGGAGAAAATCGCGAAAGCTGATAAATTTAGCGTCCAGGCGGTTAGTCGTTGTTTCTCGCCGGTTTGGCGAATTTAAGCTCGACCGGGGTCAGTCCTCAATAAAAAATTTATTGATTATTGTTAAATATATGAGAAATATCAACATCTGGATGCGGCGGCCGCCTCGCGCGTCCTGAAAATCCTCGCCGCCGGGGACAAGACGATCCGCGAGGCCGTCCAGAAGAATCCGCCCTCCCTGCTCGCCGCCAATCCCCGTAAGGCCGGCATTGTCTTATGGACGCGGGAAATATAACCCAGCCCGTAGCCGATCAACTGGTCGACACAATCGCCGACTGCTGGACAGTGTCCGCGCTTGAATCCCTCCGCGCTTATAACGACATCCTTACCTTTGACGGCAAGGCAAAAGCCATGGAGCGCGTCCCCGAAACAATGGACGAGCTCAAAAGGCTGGCGGCCGGTCGCCCTTTCGCCAATCGCAGTCTTAAACAGATGGCGGATACCGTCTTTACCGGCGGCGTGGGCGGGGCGTTGATCGCCACCATCGATCAGGGAATGCGCGACGGCTGGGGTTACAAGAAAATCGTCGATCGCGTTTTAAATGAATCCCTCCCCGACGGCTCGGCCATATCCCGCCGCGAGGCAATTACCTTGTCCCGCAGTTATGTCCAGCAGGCTAGCGTAAACGCCCAGCTTGCGACCTACTGGCAAAACCGCGCGGTAGTCAAGGGCGTCAAGTGGACGGCTATCCTTGATAATCGCGTATGCATGAAATGCGCGGCCCTCGACGGACCGAATACCTCTGGGAAGACAAGAAGCCTGGCCTTATCGCTCATCCGCGTTGCCGTTGCCTCTGGCTCCCGCTGGTTAAGTCCTATCGCGAACTCGGCCTTGATCTGGACGATCTGGAGAGGGCCGCGAGGCCGTATGTTGTCCGCGAAGATGGCAACGTCGATGTCGGGGGCCGCAAGATCCTTTACGCGGGCACGAGCAAGGAGGATTTTGGCGGCTGGCGGAAAAGGCTGCCCTATAACGAGCAGATCAAGAGCGTAGGGCCAATCCGGACGAAGCTCCTGAACGAGGGGAAAATCAGCTGGGGGGATCTGGTCGACAAGAGCACGGGGAGGTAAGGGAATTAAGGGAGCCAGGATATACTTTGCGAGGGAACCTGCCAAAACCCGGCTCGATGCTGAATACGACGACGATCCCATAATTTTGGCGACCGGCGCGACTCTAGGCGCTCCTATCGCGATTCAGCAGGCGGCGGAAACGAATCCGAATTTTGCATACGGCACTCAATATGCTGTAAACTGTCAACGTTGTGTGTCAACATATGCGTTGCGGCGCTGGGGATACGATGTGGAAGCGATGCCAAGACCGTTACCCGGACAACCTAACCCCTGTAACCAAGGCTCTGAATGTTTTGACAATACACCAGTGGAGGGATGCTGGGAGGCGATTCCAAAAAAAATAAAAAAGATCTAATGAAGGAGTCGCAATCGGCTAGTGAAGGTGATATCTATGGTATCATCTGGGCATGGCCGGGCAAAAGATATGGGCATACTATGATTTGCGAAATTGTGAATGGGAAACCGGTTTTTATTTACGCGCAAAATAATAAAATAGGAAATCATGTATTTCCTAAAAGTATATCTATAAAATAGGGTGTTTCTATTATAGAATAGAAAAATCAAAATTGAGTAAGACTATAAATTGGCAAAGTATTATAAAGAAAAAGTGACTGTGAATACTCAAAATGTAAAAGAAATTGCCTGCAATTTTTTATCGCGATATACAGACAGCGAGCATCCCCTTGTAAAAATAGGCAACATTGAAGATAGCGACTCTTATTATTTTGTACAAGGATACATTTATGCTCCTAACGAGGATCCAGAAGATGGATATATTTATTGCCTTGTAGATAAAAAGTCGCTTGAAGCCTTTTTTTCCGGTGGTATTCCTCTGCCTGACGATCCAGCCGAATAAAATTCTCTTGCCATCGAGTGTTCTTAAAAATAAACCTGCTCCGCAGGGAACCGAAACTTGCCCAACGCCGGTTGAGCAAGCGGGGATAAGTTACTTTGAGGTCGTATTATCTCCAATCAATTCAGGAGCGCGACCGTATTAGCCGCGCTCCCTCCATCTTACTATCTCGCCTCTAGGCGCCCAACCTATTTCCCCTTCAGCCTCCCCGCGACGGCCAACGCCTGCCGGGCCGCGGCGTTATGGCTTCAAATACGCGAAAACCGCGACTAGCAGAGCCGACTGGGATAAAAGCAAGGCTATAAGCCATTTTAGCGTTTCACGCTTGCTCGCCTCGATACGCTCCGAAAGACGCATTTCAATTTCTTTCATCTCTAAACGCACATCGTTAATATCGCCTTTCGTAGCCAATTCCTTCCGATTATTTTCTTCCTGAATAGCCGAAAAATCCCTGAACGCGTTCGCTTGAACTTTCGCTTGCTCTTCGGGAACTCCAGCCGCCTTCAGTTTCTCAAAGTAGGCGAGGGCGTCAAAAGTTGTCGTCGTCATACCGCCTCCATTGCCTATAAAGCCATAAAGAGGGCGTTTTTTCAAGGGAAAAGCCCTCCGCGCCCGCGTCCCTTTTTCCCTCCCCAAAAAATCCCGCATCCCCGCAAAAACTTTACAGATTCGCGAAGTCATCGCCGTTCCTCGCCGCTATCCTCTCCCCAAAATTTACATTCGTCGCGGAGTCCCGCGACCGAAAATCGCGCCAGCCGGGGCGGAGGAGATAACTACAATGCCTTACAAGCTCGATAATCAAAAAAGAATCGTAACCGACGAATCCGGCGATCCCGTATGGATAACCGAAGGCGGCGAGGAAAAGACCGTCGATTATCCCGGCCTTTTGAAGCGTCTTTCCGAAGTCAACGGCCAGTCCAATTCCCGCGCGCAGACAATCCGCGAACTCAAGGAAAAGCTCGCCATTTTTGCGGGCATAGACGACCTCAAGGCGTGGAAAGACGAGGCGACCGCCGCTCCGGAGTTCAAAAAGCGGGCGCCGGCCGCGGCCAAAGAACTGGACGCGCAAATAGCCGCCCGCCTCGAGGCCGAATCGGAGGAACAGGAGAAGAAAAAATTATCAGAGGCGACAATCATTATCTAAATGCCGTTTTAATTCAACAAAGATCGCGGTTAGTAGAAGACCCAGAGTACTGTCCAAAAGAGGATCGGGATAACTTTCAAGAAAAGGTAAAAAAAGGGACAATAGAAAAATGAAAAGCGGGACAATCAAACATCACGCAAACTTGAATAAAATAATCATTAGCTGGAGCCCTCTGGGATAAGATAAAAACACCAACAATTACTTTGCGGCTGGAATTTGACGACAGCGGCGCCATCCGGGCAATCCGGCGATTGAACGACGTCAATCCGGTCGCCCACAAAGCGAGACCGGCCGGAAGCAAAGCCGCAAAGGTATTGCCGATTTAATAGAGGGTCCGGCAATTTTGTCTATTTTTTCTTGACAAAAGCGGCGGCTCCCAACGCCTGAACGCAACAAAGCGCGACTATAAGCCAGAGACTCGGGCCGAGACCGACGGTTTTGGCGAGGTAGCCCAGAAATGGCGGGAAGAACAATAATCCGGCGTAGGAAAAGATCGATACCAGGGAGCTGGCTTGCGCCGTTGTGACGCCCTCGACGGCTCCGGCCCGGCTGAAAAGGATGGGAACCACCGGTCCCAGGCCGAAGCCCATGAGGCCGTAACCGAGCAGGCTTACGACGGGCGCGGGAGACAGCAGAACGACGGTCATGCCAAAGGCGCCAAGGAGAGAGCCCGAGAGCGTAAGCCAGAAATCTCCCAGCGCGGATCGCGCCCAGTCCGCGACAAAACGGCTTATGACGAGGGCGCCGGTGAACACCGCGAAAGCCAGCGCGGCCTGGTCCTGCGGCGCGCCCTTGACCGAATGCAGATACACGCTGCCCCACGAGCCTACCGAGCCTTCGGAAATATGGCAAATCAGACCGAGAAGCCCGCATATAAAGACAAAAAGCGGCAGCGAGCCAAGACCGGCTGATTTCTTCTCGACTATTTCCGGAGTTTGCTTGAGATATTTGTAGGCGAAAGGCAGAACAAGGAGATAGACGCCAAGAATGGCGACGGCATTAATGAAGGGGGGAAGCGTCCAGGCGGCGAAAACGGATCCGGACACGGCGCCCGCGACGCCGCCTATGCCGGAGACAGCGTGCAGGAAGGACATGCAATATACGCCGTGTTTTTTTTCCAGCGCCAGGCCCATGGCATTCATGCCCACGTCGCAGAAGCCGACGCCGAAGCCGGTCAGGATGGCGCAGGCGAAAACCTGCCAGAAATTAAGGGCGAGACACATGAGGATAACGCCGCCGACAAGCCAGAACACGGCAATAAGAGTAACCAATCTCGCTCCGGCTTTTTCCAGGACCTTGCCGCTTATGAGGAGTCCGCAGAGGGTGGCCAGGCCCAGACCGAGCAAAAGCGTCGCCACGCGGGAGTCGTCCGCGGCTACCGCGAGTTTTATGGCCGGGAGGCGCGAGGTAAAAATACCGTAGGCCAGGGCCGGAGCCACAAAAAACCATGAACAGGCCAGTTTTTCCCTGAAGATCGCGGCCATACTGTCGTCCCATTAAAATATGATTTTAAAATATGATTTCATTCGTCGCAGTCTAACGCGCTCCGGCTTTTTTTTCCATACGCGAGAAAGGACTCCGGTCAAGCGGCCGGTCAAGGGACCCCGCGCCGTCGGCGCGAAAGGCGGGAGGCGCTTGACGCGAAAAGGTTTTCGCCATTATAAAAGGGGAGTTGTCCTTAAATTTTGGCGCGATAAGCGCGATTTCCGGGTTCTTTAAGTGAGCGCCATCGAGATTTTAAGAAAGTATAAAAAGGATGTCGTCCGCCGCTGGGTCGAGGCCGTGTTCGCGACCTATCCGCTGGAAACCGCCGGTTTCCTTCGCACCGGCAGCGATCCGTTTACAAACCCGGTGGCGCACATGACCAGGGAAGCGGCGAACATCCTTTACGACGCGATGATCGGCGAGGAGACGGAGCCGGAAGCGGTTAAAGCCGCGCTGGATCGTTTCGTCAGGTTGCGCGCGGTGCAGAAAGCCTCCGCCGGCCAGAGCATGGCCGTGTTCTACCTGATGAAACCCATTCTTAAGGAGCTGGCGCTCGCCGAGATCCTCGAAAAGGGACAACTGGAGAGTTTTCTGGAGGCGGGCGACAGGCTCGATACCCTCGTCCTTCTCGCCTTTGACAAATTTATGGACGCGAGAGACACCATAGCCGAATCGCGCGTCAAGGAAATCCGCAATCAATACGCCCAATTGAGAAAATGGGCGCAAAAACTGGAAAACGGCGTCCCGGCGGACGACTCCGGACGGAAATAATCCCGGCGATATTCGCCGCGCGTCCGTCCCGCCATGAGCCAACCTGTAGCCAAGCGAGGTAGGGGATGATAGCGTCATTTGTCCTGGTTCTGCTAATCGCGGCGATATCCTGGGTTCTGGCCTGGACCTGGGTCGCGCCGTTCTTCGGGATAATCTTGCCCTACGCGGCCGTCCTGATTTTTATCGGCGGCATGATCTGGCGCATGATCTACTGGGCCAAATCGCCCGTTCCTTTCGCCATCCCCACAACCGGCGGCCAGGAAAAATCCTTGTCCTTTATAAAGGAAGACAAAATTGACTGTCCCTCCGGAACATGGGGCGTGGTCAAGCGTATGTTCATGGAAGTCTTTTTCTTCCGCTCCCTGTTCCGCAACAATCGCGCCATAGTCCGCGAAAATGATCCCGCCAATCAGGGACCAAGAATTATTTATTATTCCTCCCTCTGGTTATGGTGTTTCGCGCTGATCTTCCATTATTCGGTCCTGGTGATCGTTTTCCGGCATTTCCGTTTCTTCATGGAGCCGGTGCCGGTAGTAATAACATGGGTCGAAGCTATAGACGGCATCATGCAGGTAGGCTCGCCCCGCTTCTACTGGACCGGCGGCCTCGCCCTCTGCGCCCTCCTTTTTCTTCTCTGCCGCCGTCTCTGGGATCACAAACTTCGCTATATCTCCCTCCTGAACGACTACTTTCCGCTCTGGCTTTTGATCGGCATAGTCGGCACCGGTATCTGCCTGCGCTATTTTGACAAGACGGAAATTTCGCAGGTCAAGATCTTCCTGATGGGACTGACGCATTTTTCGCCGGTATCTACCGCGGGCATAAACGGACTCTTTTTCGCGCATATCACCCTTGTCTGCGTTCTGCTCATTTATTTCCCCTTCTCCAAGCTGGCGCATATGCCGGGCGTGTTTTTCAGCCCGACGCGCAACATGGCTACGGACACGCGCCGCGTAAGACATATCAATCCATGGAATCCGCCCAAGCAATTCTTCACCTACGCGGAATATGAGGACGAGTACAGGGAAGCCATGGCCGAAGCCGGCCTGCCTCTGGAAAAACAACCCGAAAAGGCCCCCGAGTAAGGAGACGCGAATATGGCTAAATTACCAACTCCGCAGATGCTCGTCGCCAGCCGCCCGCCCTTTCCGGACAAAGACTGGTTCGATACAAAACCCGTTTTCTCGCCGGGAAGTTACTGCTATCCGGCGAAAATGGACACCATGGATCTCCTGCATATGCCGCATCCCCATGAATGGGATCCCGCTGCCGAAGACTGGAATCTCCCCAAAGACTGGGAAAAAATCCTGTGCGACGCCTTCGCCGACAGGCTGGAGAAACATCGCTCGCTCAAGCTATTCATGGATATTTGCGTCCGTTGCGGCGCCTGCGCGGACAAATGCCATTTCTTCCTTGGAACGAATGATCCGAAAAATATGCCCGTATTGCGCGCCGAGCTTTTGCGCTCCCTCTATCGCCGCGATTACACACTTCTGGGCAAATTGCTGGGCAAACGCGTGGGCGCCCGAGAATGGGATATCTCCGTAGTAAAGGAATTGTTCTACTACGCCTATCAATGCACAGAATGCCGCCGTTGCTCGGTCTTCTGCCCCTACGGCATCGACACCGCGGAAATCACCATGATCGTTCGCGAGCTTCTGCACGAAGTCGGCCTGGGCTTGCACTGGATCATGGATCCCGTAAAAAATTGCAGTTTTACGGGCAACCATCTGGGCATTCAGCCGCATTCCTACGTCGAAATTGTCGAAATGCTGGCCGACGATTGCGAGGCGGTGACAGGTATCCGGCCAAAAACGCCCTTTAACAAGAAAAACGCCGAAATCCTGTTTATAACGCCCTCCGGCGACGTGTTCGCCGAGCCTGGCATCTATACTTTCATGGGGTATCTCCTGCTCTTCCACGAGCTGGATCTGGATTACACTTTCTCCACCTACGCCTCCGAAGG
>CAMWPE010000111.1 GCA_947176055.1 uncultured Desulfovibrio sp. | reverse complement strand
ATCTATGCCTCTTGCTCCTCGCCGCTCTCTCCTGGAAATATACCAGCCGCGAAAGCCGCGATAAAAACGGCTTTACCTGGGCGCCAATCGAGGAAGTCGCCAAATTATTTTTTGGCATCTTCCTGAGCATGATTCCCGCTATCGCGATTCTACGCGCGGGCAAGGAAGGGGCCCTGGCTTCCCTCATCAATATGGTGTCAACTCCCGAAGGGGAGCCTGTCAACGCCATGTATTTCTGGCTGACCGGCGCCTTATCCAGTTTTCTTGACAACGCGCCGACGTATCTCGTATTTTTCAACACGGCCGGCGGCGACGCTCAACTTCTGATGACGACGGAAGCCGCGACGCTTATCGCCATATCGGCGGGCGCGGTATTTATGGGCGCGAACACCTATATCGGCAACGCGCCAAACTTCATGGTGCGGTCCATAGCGGAAAGCCAGGGCGTAAAGATGCCAAGTTTCTTCGGTTATATGGGCTGGTCCTGCGGCATTTTGATTCCAGCCTTCGCCATTCTGACCTGGATTGTGTTTATATAACAGGGGCGTCGCGATCGGCGCGAGAGAGGATAAAATGGATCAAAAAGTAGCTGAGTTATTAAAAGATCAGGTTAACAAGGAATTTTTTTCGGCCTATCTCTACCTGGCCTATTCCAATTATTATTATGAAAAGACCCTTGACGGGTTCGGTCACTGGTTCGATGTTCAAGCGCGCGAAGAGCTGGATCACGCTTTGAAATTCCTTAAATATCTTCAGGACAACAGCGAGCCAGTAACCCTGGGCGCCATCGAAGCTCCGGACGCCAATTTTTCAAATATTCGCGAGCCGCTGGTCGCGGCGCTAAAACACGAAAAATACGTTACCGGCCTCATCCATCACCTTTACGGCGCGGCGAAAGACGCGAGCGATTATCGCTGTTGCCAGTTTCTTGAGTGGTTCGTAGCCGAGCAGGGGGAAGAAGAAAAGAACGCGAGCGATCTCGTCGCCAAATACGATCTTTTTGGGGGAGATCCCAAAGGTTTGTATTTATTGAACGCCGAGCTGAAAGGCAGACCGGAAGCGACAACCGGGCAAACAGCGACGGAATAAAAGCTTGATAACAAGCGGGGCGCGGTCAAACCGCCTGATTCCGGTTATCCCCGCGAATTGAAAGGCGCGCTCCATAAGCGGGGCGCGCCTTCTAATTTGCGAAATTTTTAATAATGCCGCGAAGGAGGGAATTATCGGCGGCGTCTAATTCGACGCCGCGAGCGCGTCCATTTTTTCGGCTCGTTTCAGGGAATCGGGATGGGAGGAGAACATGGCTTCCATAAGTCCGCTCCGGCCGCCGTTGGCCAGTTTGCGCAAAGCGTCCCCGGCCGCTTTTGTATTATAGCCGTTGTCCTTAAGGAATTTCATGCTATAGGCGTCCGCGTCGCTCTCCTGACTCTGCGAGAATTGAGAATTAATGAACTTCTCGCCCAGGACCCCAATTTGGGAATCGCTAATCATCCCCGCCTGGGCGCTGACCGCGCCGACCGCGTTGCGCGCCGCGCTGGTAGCGTAGGCCATCTGCATCGCTTTTTTGGAATGTCCCAAGGCGACGTGGCCAATTTCGTGTCCTATGACAAAACGCAACTCGTCGTCATTCATTGAGTCCATCAATCCCGAATAAACCCGCACGGAACCATCCGGGGCCGCGTTCGCGTTGACTTCTTTCGTGAGATACACCTTATAACTGAGGGGAACGCCGTTTACGCTGGTAAGTTTTTCCGTAATTCTTGCGAGTCTTCTCGCGTACGCGCTATCGGGCGCGGCCACGCGATTCTTTTGATCTTCCGAAGCTCGGAATTTCGCGCTTACGGCGCGCAAATCATTGTCATTAAGCGTAGCCGCTTTAAATAAATCCGAACCAGCGGCCAGGCCTTTTTGGGCTTGAGACACGCTCAAACAACCTCCGCAGAGAAGCAGTCCGCACACACAAAAGGCCAGGCATCCCGTTTTCAATCCCGAAGGACAGACTTTCATACCGGCTCCTTATAAAAGTTTTAAAAGATAAACAAGGCTTTGGACTTAATAAGTAACAGTCTGGTTATATAAGCCTGGAGCGAAAAATAGCGGATGGATCGCCCGCTGGAAACGGTAAGCCCGGAAGTTTCCGTTAATACTTAATATCTTCCGGAAGCTGGCGCGCAGTCAGGGGATCGGGACCGAAACGATTGGGGCCTACCGTGCCCGGCAGACAATCCAGGATAAAAATAAAAATAGCGCCGATTAAGATCAAACTGGCCAGAATCCACCAGCCGCTCCAGTCCGTGTCATGGAGCCGCCTTACCTGAACGGCCACGCTGGGCAGGACCAAAGCCAGACTGGCGCAAAAGATTATAATATTCGCAAGAATCAGTCCTCCGGGAATAATTATGGAGATCCATTCCACTAATGGAATTGCCACAAGGTAAATCAGCCCCATGAAGAGAACGAAAAACCAGTATTCCGACCGCGTGGCCCGGCCTTTAAAATTCATATAGTTCACGGTAAGGCAAAGACGAACCGCTGTCTTGAAATCCATGTTTCCTCCCGCCCGGTTTTACGGAAGATATATCGCGACTATGAGCGCGCCAATTTTATATAATATATAATATTATCATCGGGATAATCACCGCAACTGGCTACCTTTGCTACCTTTGCGGTTATAGGGATTTGTTCTTTGAGCGGACTTGTCGGCCTCTTCCTGGCATGCCACGCAAAGCCGCGCTCCGGGCAGGGCTTTTCTTCGCGCTTCCGGTATTTTTTCGCCGCATTCGTCGCAATACTCGCTGCCCGGACCTTGGGGCAAAGCGGATCTGGCACGACGAATTTCGTCGTTCAGACTATCGCGGATTTGATCGCTCGTCGCGTCGTCTTTGGCCCAGCCTGACGCCATAAAAACCTCCTCAAGCCGTATGAGCTTTTTCGCGCATTTTTCTTTCCATTCTATCCATAAGCAGGGGGGAAAGGACGCCCAGGACGCAGAGGGCGATGAGGAGCCAGCAGAGCGGAGTGGAGAAGAGAATCGACGGATCGCCGTCGCTCAACATCAGGGAGCGGCGCAAGCCGCGTTCGCCGATGGGTCCCAGGATCATGCCGAGGACAATAGCCGTCGCGTTCATATCGAATTTGCGGACAAGGAAGCCGATTACGCCAAAAATCATCATGATGACGACTTCGACCACGTTGTTGTGAATGGCGTAGGAGCCGACGACGCAGAGCAGGAATATGGACGGAATAAGTATGGCGTCGGAGAGGCGCGAGATCTGCGCGAAACCCTTGCATCCGAGCATGCCGATAAAGAGCATGAAAAATTGCACCAGCACGAAACCGGCGAAGAACGTGTACGTCATGCCGGCGTAGGTTGAGAAAAGTTCCGGACCAGGTTGCAAGCCGTGGATAATGAGACCGCCCATGAGCACGGCGGTCACGGATTCGCCGGGTATCCCAAGGGTCAGCATGGGAATAAGGGAACCGCCGGTAACGGCGTTGTTGGCCGCTTCGGAACCGGCCACGCCTTCGATGGAGCCTTTGCCAAATTCATCCTTGCGTTTCGAAAACCGGCGGGCTTCGTTATAGCCTATGAAGCAGGCTATGGACGCTCCAGCGCCGGGCAGAATGCCTATGATGTTGCCGATTATCCATGAACGGATAATGGTTGGGGAGAGACGCTTTACTTCCTTGCCGCTCAATTCAAATTTTGTTTTAAATTTCGCCGCCTGAGGGCGAGGCTGAATCTTCTTTTCGGCGAGGATCAAAATTTGGGACATGGAAAAGAGCCCGATCAGCGCGCAGGTTACATCGACGCCGTTGTACAAGGAGCTTTGACCAAACATGAAACGGGGAACCCCTTCCATGGGATCCATGCCCACCGTCGAAATCAGGAGACCGAGAACGCCGCTCATTAAACCTTTCAGCATGGATTTTGACGAAACGCCCGCGATAATTGTCAGGCCAAAGAGGGACAGCCAGAAATATTCGGGACTTTTGAATTTCATCGCGAGTTGCGCCAGGGGAGGAGCGAAGAAGTAGAGGGAGACGCAGCTAAGAAGGCCGCCGCAGAAAGAAGCGAAGCAGGCGACGGTAAGAGCTTTGGCCGCTTCGCCCCGCAGGGTCATTTGGTAGCCTTCGATGGCTGTGGCGGCCGACGCGGGAGTGCCGGGCGTATGGATCAGGATCGCGCTGATTGAGCCGCCGAATATGGCGCCGCAATAGATGCCCCCCAGGATAATCAAGCCGGTAGCCGGATCCATGCCAAATGTTACGGGCAGGAGCAGCGCGACGCCCATGGCCGCGGAGAGACCTGGAAGACAGCCTATGGTTACCCCGACGGCTGTGGACAAAGCCATCATCAGCAGATTCAGCGGCGTCAGGGCCTGAAGGAAGCCGCTTCCCATTAGCGAAAGGGTGTCCATACTTACCTCATGTGAAAACGCGCGAGAGAATTAACCGAAAATGACGCCTTTGGGCAAGGGCACCTTGAGAAACAAGGTGAACACGCCGTAAACCAGCGCGCCCAGGATAACGACCGTCGCGGCTATATAGGCGGCTTTTACTTTGAACCAGAAAAGGACGGCGACGAGATAAACAAAACCGGCGATATAAAAGCCAATTAGATAAAGCAAGCCAAGATAGGCCGCGCAAGCGCCTAGAACGAAGAAAAACTGGGTCGGCAGGAAGCCTTTGAACAATTCCGGCAAATCGTCAACGAGGACTCGGGGCGAGGTTTTGAAGAGCCCGGCGAGGCGTCGGATAAAATAAAGCGTGTTTAATATCGCCAGGCCGGCGATGAGGCACATGGGATAAATTTGCGCGGCCGGCTTGAGATTCAGGGTCATGAAGAAAAACAGGAGACAGGTCGCGTAGATCATGGCGATAACGCCGACATCCGACCGGGTCATGGGCGCGACTCCTTATGGATAAGGCGAGGAGAAACTTTTTTCGCGGAACAAAGACGCGAAAAGGCGCCGGACGCGAGCGCGAATCCGGCGCCTGACGCTTATAGACTACTTAAAGAGATCGTTTGCGACTTCTTTGGCGAAAGCGTCCTGTTCCTGAATCAATTTGGCGAATTGCTGGTTGTCCATAAAATTCATATTCAGGCCGGCCTTTTTATGAGCTTCGATATTGGCCGGATCTTCCATGGTCTTTTTGAATGCCTGAACGTAAAAGTCGATCACTTCCGGAGGCGTGCCCTTGGGAGCGACCAGTCCGCGGGCGGAGCCGTACCATTTGTCGTAAAGACCGCTTTCTTTCAGGGTCGGGACATTGGGAAATTCCGGAACCCGCTCTTCGGCGAATACGCCAAGAACGCGCAATTCCGGCTTTTCTCCGCCGACCAGGGGCAACACGTCGGCCACTTTCGCGCAGGAGAAATCGACTTCGCCCTGGCGCAGGGCCAGGAGCTGATCGGCCGTGCCGCCGTAAGGAATGGCCTTGTAATCGAAGCCGCCGCTTTTAGCGAGCAATTGGGCCGCGATGTGGTTGGAAGCTTCGACGCCGTTGGTGGAAGCCTTGTAATCAGGCTTTTCTTTGGCGGCGTTAACCAGATCCTGAATGGTTTGCCATGGGCTGTTGGCAGGAACAACCACGACGCCGGTTTCGGTCAGATGATTGGCAATAGGCACGATGTCTTCAATGCTAAAAGTGGCGTCGGGTTTGGTGGCGAGGCTGGTGAAAGTCGGCAGGTTTATAAAGCCGATAGTCTGACCGTCCGGTTTGGAATTTATGAGTTGCGTCCAGCCGATTTTCCCATCCGCGCCTGGCAAATTATTGATGACCAAAGTCTTGCCGATATTTTTTTCCGCTTCGGACGCGAGGACGCGGGCGCCCGTGTCCGTGCCGGAGCCGGCTTTATAGGCGACAATAACGGTTACGTCTCCGGTCGGTTCCCAGGCCTGGGCCGCGAGCGGGGTCGCGATTAAAGCGAAGGCCAGCAGAGCGAATAATTTTTTCATGCGATTCCTCCGGGGAAAAGCGTATATTGCGCCATGGAGGGAGACCGGAGCAACGCGCGCCAGCTTCCTTCATAGCCTTGATTAGCGCGGGGCCGGCTTTATTTTGCGCTTGATAAAGCCGAATATTCTCCTGTTCAGGGACGGGTTGATTAAACCAGCGAGGGAAAAATAAATCAAGGAAAATATCGTTAGCGACGCCGCGCAGTCCGCGCATGCCGAGAAAAAAGGCAAGTCCGGGAACATGGCGTTTTGCCAAAAACGCAGATAAGCCCACGTTCCCGTCGCCGCCGCCAAGGAAATTACGAGAGATTTCAGGGACAGGCTCCAGAGATTGCGGAAAGCGTCCGCTCCGTAACGGGAAATCCATATCCATATAAGCCAGAGCGCGTAGATCGTCACTCCCGCGCCGGATATAAGAGCTATTGCCCACGCACCCAGGGGCAACGCGACAAGATAATAGACCGGGACGGAGAGGAGCGCGATGAGCGTGCCGATTAGCGCGGGCGTCAATGTGTCTTCTCGCGCGTAATAGCCTCGCGCGAGCGCCATATATATTACCCAGAATGGAGCGAAGGCCAGCATGATCTGGGTTAGCGGCTCGCAAGCGAGCGTAGCCCGCGCGTCGAAGCGGCCGCCCTGAAAAATTACGGTCAAAATGGGACGGCTGGCGACAATCATGTATAAAGCCAGAGGCACAATTAATTCCGCTCCGTTGACAATGGCCTTGTTAAGGGCGGTGTTAAAGCTTTTTATATCGTTTTCAGCCAGCAGGCGCGCCAAAAAAGGATAGGACGCGGCGGCTATGGCGCCGCCCATCAGGGCGACCGGCGTCTGCGCTATACGACGGGCGTAATTAAGGAGGCTCACAGCGCCTTCGTCTAACATGCTGCCGAAAACGCGCAGAAATTGCTCGTCCAGCATGACTACAGTCTGGCCAAGCATGAGAGGAAGCGCGATTATGAGGAAGCGAAGCATGAGGGGATGCCAGAGGGTAAGGCTAAGCTTCATAGGAGCCTGGCGCGCGCAGACCAGCGGCAATAAAAAAGCTCCCAGCGCCGCGCCAATGGTCACGCCGAGGCAGTAACCTGTCATACCATAACCGGGATCAGTCGAGAAACTGGGGAAAACCAGGCCGCAGATTATAATGAGCCCGTTATAGATCAGAGGAGTCAAGGCGGGAACAGCGAACTGGCGCCGCAGGAACAGGAGAGCCGTAAAGCAGGCGCCGGAAAGGAAAAAGATCTGCGCCGGCAGGATAATTCGCGTAAAAAAGGCTAGACGGAGAGTTTGCGCCCGCGAAAATCCCGGAGCGACGACGGCGGCCAACGGTCCGGCGAAAATTTCGCAACCGATAGTCAGGAGGGACGAGCCAATAAGCATCCAGAGGGCCGCGCAGGAAAAAAATCTCCAGGCGTCGGCCTCGTTTTCCTCGAATCCCCTGGCCAGCGGAGGGATCAGGGTAATGGACATGAAACCGCCGGCCAAAAGATAATTTATTATGTCCGGCACGACGAAAGCGGCGAAATACATATCCGCTTCGCCGCTCGCGCCGAATTGCCAGGAAATAATCTTGTCGCGAACCAGCCCCATGACGCGGGACAGAAAAGCGCTGATCCCAAGGATAAGCGCGGCGGCCGCGAATTTTTGTCGGCCCAGGAGGAATGACATTAACGGCGGGGCTTGCGAGGACGCTTGTCGCCTTCGCGCTCCTGGGAGCCTCTTCCGCGAGGAGTCTGGCGGCGGGGAGCGCGGCTCGCTCCGCCTTTGGCTCCGGCTTTGCCGGAGGCTTTCGCGCCGCTCTCCGGCCGTCTTCCCCGGGGTTGCTTTTTCTTTGGCGATCTGGCTTCGAGTTCGGGCGGCAGTGTGGGAATGAGACGGATTTCCAGCCTGTCCAGATCTAAGTCCCCCACTAAACCGTCGACTTCCTGAACGAGACGCCTCGTGTTGAC
>CAMWPE010000110.1 GCA_947176055.1 uncultured Desulfovibrio sp. | reverse complement strand
GCTCTATATTATATCCCGTCTTTTCTCCAGTTTCCAGATCGTAAACTCCCGCGGGGGATGCGGGGGCGCCGTTTTCCCGCTCCGCGCCGGCACTGGATTGGCCAGTAATCGCGCTTCCTCGCGCGCCGTCCGTTTCATGAAATGATTCAAGCTCCGGGCGGCTGGGGTCCTCTTTTATGTCCGCGACAAATTCTTCGTTAATTGTTTCGCGCGAGTGATTTTGGAGGGGGTCCGCGACAGTCATGTCGTTTGACGTTATGGTATTTTTGTCATGCTCAAAATTGACAGACGCAACAGAGATGTCGTGTAAATCATTCTGGTTCCGCGCGACCGCCGGCTCCGACGCTTTCAAAACGTCATTATGTAGCTCGACAATTATGTCGCGATCCTTGCGCTCATCGCGCTCGGCTACAATCGCTTCCACGCCCTTGTCGAGAGCTTCCCTCAAGGAGATTGGTCCGCAGAGGAACTGGGCGGCGAGAAATTTGAGCGCGGACGCTTCCTCGGTCTGACTGGATGAAAGACAAGCGGCCCACGCTCGCCAGAATCCCGCGTAAGACGTAAGAACTTTGGAAAGATCTGAAATCTCCCTGTCGCATTCGGTCATCCGACCGCTCTGAAACAGTAATTCGATAAGCAATAATCTCGCTTCGAGATATTCTTTATGCCGATCCAGTCCGCGTTCGAGAACCGCGATGGCTTCGTCGCGACGGTCTTCCTCAACCAGCAGACGAGCGAGAGGAAAAAATACCTTGGAATTAGGCTCCAGCTCCAGGACTTCCTTGTACCATTCAATTTTTTCCGTCATTTGCGTTTACTCCTGTGCCGCGAGAGGAAGAATCGGTGAATAAATATACGATTTCGTTATCGCGCATATAATGCAGTTTCTGACGCACGGTCTTTTCGGCGAAGTCGCTGTCCGATTGCATCAAACGGATATCGCGACTTAACGCGACGTTTTCTTTGTCCAGACGGACAAGCTCGTCCTGGAGGTCCTGATATTGACGCTTTAGATCCTGATACCGCGTAAGCCCCGTTGGTCCCCAGACTGTCTTAAACAGCAAAGCGATATTGAACAAGCCTAAAACAATGATCAGACCGGTTCTTAAAATCATTTTATTGCACGATTCTCTTGCAAGGTTCGAAAATATAACTTGAACGGGATAGTTCTTTTAAAAAGGAAGAAGCGGCCGTTTCAAGACGGGAAACGTCATCCTCTCCGAGTTCCATTTCGTCAATATGATTCAGAAATGATTTGAGCCTCGAAAAATCCTCGTCAAATCCCGATTCCCCATTTTTTCGCATTGCGGGCTCCAGGTCGAGGATGGTCTGAATGCAATTTTTTAGCCGGATCCTCAAGACGCTCATCTCGATCCGTCCGTTTCTACTTATTCCGCGCGCCGCGGATAAATTTCGCGCAATAATTCGCGCCGGAATAAACGGCGGCCAACATCGCGGCGTAAAGGAGATATTCGCCCGCCGGCCAGATGTCGATGCCAAAAATGGGATAATGCAAAGTCAGCGGCACGATCGCGCACATTTGCAAAACAGTTTTCGCTTTTCCAAATTTGTCCGCGGCGAGAACGACGCCTTCGTCAATGGCTATAGCGCGAAGTCCCGTTACGATTAACTCCCTCCCTATAATGACGATCACTACCCAGGCCGGAGCCCATTCCAGTTTTACAAACATGATTAGCACGGAGGTAATCAGAAGTTTGTCAGCCAGGGGATCCAGAAATTTGCCCATGCTCGTGACCATATTCGAATGACGGGCTACATAACCGTCCAGCCAGTCCGTAATGGAGGCGAAAATAAAAATCAGCGCGGCGATGGCGCAGAAAACAGGTCCTGGAAAATATAACAGAACCACGACTATCGGAGCGAGAAGAATCCGGAGAAGCGATAATTGATTGGCTAAATTAAGCATGGCAAAAAAGGGTTGTTCCGTCTCCGGCCCGTAATCGCGACACAAGTATGTTAATGTCATTTTATTAATCGGCGAGATTCGCCAAATCATTATCGCAAGCCGACGCGATTTTATCGGCCAGCTCAAGAAAGGCGACTTTCGATGCGACGCTTTCCGGAAGATTTACGATAGGCTCTCCCCGATCCGCCGCGACGGCCGCGGCTGGATCGAGCGGAATGGCTCCCAGAAAATCGAGTCCGTATTTTTTTGCCAGATTTATTCCGCCCCCTTTTTTAAATATCGATATCTCCTCGCCGCAGTTGGGGCATACCAGACCGCTCATATTTTCTACGAGCCCCAATATGGAAGCGTCCGCGTATTGCAGGAAATTAATGGCTTTGCGCACATCGGCCAGCGATATTTCCTGCGGCGTGGTGACGACCACGCATTTGGCGTCCGGGATGCTCTTTAATACAGTCATATGCTCGTCGCCTGTGCCCGGAGGAGAATCGATAAAAAGATAATCGAGCTCTCCCCAATCCACATCAGCCAGAAATTGCCTGATCGCGGACGATTTTTTGGGACCGCGCCATAAAATAGCCTGATCCCGATCCTGAAGCAGGGAATCCATGGAAATTACCGATAAATTTTCATCCCGCCGCGCGGGCAACATCTTGCCAGTCTTTTCGTCGAGCTCCACCGACGCGTCCAGGCGCAGGAGATTGGGCACGCTGGGTCCGTGCATATCAACATCGAGGATTCCAACCTTGTAGCCCTTGCTCGCCAGGGCCGCCGCGGCGTTAACGGTCACGGAGCTTTTTCCAACGCCCCCCTTGCCGCTCATCACAAAGATTTTATGCTTTATATGCTTTAATGTCTCCGCGATAATTCCGTCCTGAACGGCGAAAGGATCGTCGCATACGCCGTCTCCGCCCGTCGACGCGGAATGCGCGCAATTCGATCCGGATGGGCAAGAAGAACAATTGGCCATGAATCCTCCTAAAACTTAAAGTTATACTTGAATATAATTAAAGTATTACTTTAGGATTTTATGAGCGTAAATCTTGACGCGATACTTTAACTTTCGCTTTGCCAACCATAATCCCCTACGAGATCGACAAATTCCGCCGCTCCCAGATCTTCGCTTATATACTTTCCCCGTATTTTGCGGGTTCTGATCAATCGCTGTTTTCTTCGCTTTTCCCCCACTGGCACGACCATTACCCCGCCTTCCGCCAATTGCCGGAGAAGAGGGGCCGGGATGGAAGGCGCTCCGGCGGAAACAAGGATCCTTTCGTATGGAGCCGCGTTGGGCAAGCCCAATGTTCCATCACCCCTGTAGAGATGGATTTTCGACGAGAGCCCAAGGCTTCTTACGCGCGCGAGAGTTTGACGATATAATTCCGGCGATCGTTCTATGCCTAGCGCGACGCACCCCATAGCCGCGAGAATAGCCGCCTGATAGCCTGATCCCGCGCCAACTTCCAGCGTTCGCGCGCCAGGCTCGACCTCCAGCGCGGCCGTCATGACCGCTACCACATACGGTTGCGAAATTGTCTGGCCAAAACCAATGGGCAAAGGGGTGTCCGCGTAAGCTCTCGCGCGAAAGGCTTCCGGCACGAAAAGATGGCGAGGCACCGCGAGCATGGCGTTTATTATATTCTCATCCGTGATCCCGCGGGCCATAATTTGTTCGCGAACCATTCTTTTCCGCATCCTGGCCTGGTTGTCCAGCCCGTCGCGTCGGGAATGAAACTCGGCGTAAGACATAGCAAAAACGTACCCGAAATTCGTCGCAAGTCAACGCCCAATTTCCTGTTGGCCCGCTCATCGCGCAGCATGGATCAATTCGCGCGGAGCTTGCGTCTTCCTCCCGGCGCCCCGGTGTGACTCCCATCCATATTGCCAAAACCTCCGGGCGCGATTAATATATCGCAATTCAACCGGAGTACCCGAATGCGAAAACGCGGACTTTTCACTACCATACTCGCCGTCGCGCTGATTATCGTTTTTGGATCAATGGGTTTTATGTTTTTCAAGGATCTTTCGGGTCCTGAAATCTCCGTGTCTCCCGCGACGGGAAAGGTGTCCGCCTCTACAACGCTCAAGATATCCATGGAAGATCCCGCCGGTATTCGCTCCCTGGTAGTAGGAATCAGGAAAAACAATACCTTGCATGAAATCTATAATAAACATTACGATTCGTATTTACCCAAAAGGATAGCCGAAGTTCCTTTAAGAGACGCGGGTCAGAGACAAGGCGGCTTCGAACTGGAAATTCGGGCGACCGACGGCTCGATGGCGGGCTTTGGACAGGGCAACACGCGCACTGAATTGATCAATATGCGCATGGATAATCAGCCGCCGCGACTGTCCCTGAAAAATTTGCCTCCCAATGTCCGGCGCGGGGGAGCGGGCGTAATCCGTTATACGACAGACGAAGAAGTATCGAAAACCGGCGTTCTCATCAAGGATTATTTCGTGCCGGGTTACCTGCAAAAAGACGGAAGTTATCTCTGTTTTTTCCCATTTCCCTATACAATGACCGCGCGCGAATTCAAGAAATCCATTAAAATCACGGCTATGGATCTCGCGGGCAACGAAACGGTCGTTCCTCTCAACGTTATGGCCTTCGAGCGCGCTTTCCGCAATGACAAGCTGGATTTAAGCGACAACTTTCTGCAAGTTGTCGCGGCTAAATTAAAACATCTCGCTCCAAACGCGCCCGATCCTCTTCGCTGTTATCTATACATTAATAAAGAAGTGCGCGCGGCCGATTCCCAAATGCTTGAAAACCTTAAGACGGACACCTCCGCCGCCATGCTCTGGGAGGGAGTGTTTCTGCGTATGCCGCGCTCGGCTCCGCGCGCGGGCTTCGCCGATCACCGTCTCCTGTTTTATAAAGGGAAGCAGGTTGGCGACGCTTATCATCTGGGTTTTGATCTCGCCTCAGTCCGCAACGACAACGTGCCCGCCGCTAATAGCGGAAGGGTGATATTTACGGGCGAACAGGGCATATACGGCAATCTCGCCGTGATTGATCACGGCTTGGGATTGATGTCCCTTTACTCCCATATGAGCGAAATAGGCGTCAAAGCCGGCGAGGTTGTCGCAAAAGGACAAATTATAGGAAAAACCGGCGTCACTGGTCTCGCTTTCGGCGATCATCTTCATTTCGGTATTATGGTCGGCGGTAAGGAAGTAACTCCCCTGGAGTGGATCGACGCGAAATGGATCAAGGATAATGTCACAAGCAGGGTGGGAGAAGAATTATTGAAATAAATTTCACGTGTCCAACGATAGAGGTTGTGTCGCTTGAAATTATTACTCAAGGTGTGGGTCAAATCCCATATTTCGCGCAACGGCGCTGGAAAGTGCGCAAATTCATATTCAATAGACGCGCGGCTTTGTCTTTGCGTCCATTGGCCATTTGCAGAGCCGTAAGAATACATTTTTTTTGCAACCGCTCGATTCTCTCGCCCAGATTCAATTCTCCCGCCGGTTCGTCCGCTTCCTCCGTTATGTGTCTTTCCTCCTCTCCGGGAATAAAACATGTCGATTCCTCGTCGTTCAAAACAGGATCGCTATCTTTCGCATCGATAGTATCCAGTTTGTCCCCGCGAGCATGCTCCTCGCGGCTCGACGCTGGAAGCGCGATTTTTTCAGTCTGCAAAATATTTAACAGCCCCCGCGAAAATTCTCCCCGGGCGGCCAGGGACGATAAAGGAGAGCCCGAAAGAGTTATAATATTTAATTGGTTATCTGTCCCGGCCGCGTCGAGCTTTCTTTTTAGCAAAAATTTATACAAGCTTTCCTGCGCTACCGCGGATAATTTTTCGGGATCGCGAACGATTAAAACATTTGTCTCTATCTTTATAAGGCTAGCCAATTTTTCAGGCGCGGACTTATTCCAGGAAGCCGCTTCATTCGCGTTGATAACCGCGGGCGAGTTAACGCCCGCGCGAGCGAGGAGGAGAGCGGAGACCAGATCCCGGGCGCGCTCGTCTCCTCCTTCGATGACAATATTGGCATATAGAGTTTGTGAGTTAGCAAACTCCATAAATTTGGCGAAATCCTGATCGTTAGAACCGAAAATTATATGACAAATTTGTCGTAATAGGCGCGTTAAAATGTCCTCGTTTTTTTCTTTCGGTACCCCCCCGCTTGTCCATAAGAAGACAGAGGCCGCTTTTCCCGCAATATTAAACGTCCAGCCATATTCGGGAGGAACCTCCGGTAGGGTCTGACGTGAAGCGGGGATCTCTTTTGTGACAATTTTGTCATAAAGACGCGCGATTTCTTCTCTTGGCAAAGTTGTCGCCGGAGCGCTGTCCGCTTCCGTCGCTCCCCGGCGAGAAAGGACGTCGCCGCGTAATCTGATCTCGTCATCCATCGCTATGATGATGGGAAGAGGAAAACTGGCGACGAATTCTCGCAAAGGAGGCGAGTTTAATAAATATGTTGATAAATCTTCCGGCATTCAAGCTCCTTTAGGGGATTGTCCCGAGGCGATATCGCGTCATACGCGCGGCGACTGTATTGTCACCGATTTATACCTTAAAATTCAGAATTTGACAATATTGTCGCGCGGTTGATCTTTGCTTTTTCCGGCGCTTCCGTTAACCTCGAAAGTCTTGTTCCCAGGGTCTATTATATAAATTTTTTCCTGTTAAATTTTTTTAACACGAGTGTATGGCCGGTTGGAGCGCGGGAGGAAACTTGAAAAGAATCTGTTGCCTGTTTTTGTTATGTCTCTTTTTCTACGCGGAGGTCGCGATGGCTGATGAACAAAAAGCGCTGGAGCGGGAGCGCCCGGTGGAAATCGATGGCTCCATGGGAAAACTTTACGGTCTTTTGGCTTTGCCGGATTTGGCGCCGGACGGAGTCTGTCCGGTGACGGTTTTTTCGCATGGCTTTAAAGGGAATTTGTATTATCACTTATGGGCGCCCATAATAGAGCTTCTCAACGCCGCCGGCGTCGGGACATTGCGTTTTGATTTTAATGGATCGGGCAAAAGCCAGGGCGAGTTTGTCGATATGACCGTGCCCAATGAAATTGACGATTTGATCAATGTCGTCGCCTGGGTTAAAGCCCAACCTTTCGCGGGGAGCGTTTCGCTTGTCGGTCATTCCCAGGGAGGCGTGGTTTCCGGTATGGCCGCGGGAAAATGCGGGGCTTCGCAAATAAAAAGTCTGGTTCTGCTCTCGGCGGCGGCCGTTCTGCGCGACGACGCCTTGCGAGGCGACACGCAAGGAACCAGATACGATCCCTGGCATCTGGATCAACCCTACTATCCGCTTGCCAACGGCTATGAGCTGGGACGCGCTTATATCCAGACGGCCATGAATCTGCCTATTTACGAGACGACGGCGAAATATTCCGGACCTGTCCTGATCGTAAACGGCATGGCGGATCAGGTGGTTCCCTATACTTATGCCCAGAGATACAAGGATGTCCTGCCTCAAGGCGAACTGATTATTATCCCCGGCGAAAATCACTCGTTATCGGAGGATCCATCCTATATTATCAAGCTGGTGGCTGACTGGCTTATTAAAAATATAATATGATTTACACGCATGAATGGCGACAGCGATTATCCGTATAGAAACTTTTATTTGAACTTGTCCCTTAATAGCGAAACCGCTTCCATAATTACGCGGCCGCTCGCAAGATCATGGCATGGCCTGATACATATTATCTTTAACTATCAGTAAGAGCGTATTCTCGCCGGTATAAGAATGGCTCGGCAGGCGCGGAAATCCTGTCGCCTTTTCTCGCGATCCGGACATAGCGAATGATTCATTATTTTCAATCGGTCGATTCGACCATGGACGCTGCTTTTTCCCTGGCCGACAGCGGCGAGCTGGGGATATTCGACAGCGTTTTGGCCGCGTCGCAGACACGGGGCAGAGGTCAGTTGCGCAAACGCTGGACTTCCCTTGACGGCAATCTCTTCGCCTCAGTCCGGCTTCCGCGAAGCTTGCCGTTTAATACCTCCCTGGGATCGATCGCCGTCGCCGCTTTCATTTTTCCAGTTCT
>CAMWPE010000109.1 GCA_947176055.1 uncultured Desulfovibrio sp. | reverse complement strand
GATTCCAGATTCGCCAGTATTCATCAAATCCTCATTGGCCAGATCGAGCGGGGGGTCGAAGACGGCAGCGTTCGGCTATGGGATCCCGAATCCCTCGCGCAAGTTATCATTTCCCTTATGGTAGGAGTCAACCGCACGCGCACACTGACTCCCTACGCTTCGCCGGATCTTTACGCGGACGCCTTGCGCTTCGTTTCCAACGCGATCTCTCCTCCCCCGGCCGCCGGGTAAAGGTCGAGCGCTCTTTCAAAAGCCTCCCGCGCCAGCCGGGGGCGCCCGAGACTTTCCCCATTCCTCGCGTATTGCGCGCGATGCATCCTTCCTGACCGATTATCGCTATTTTTATTCTTGCCAGAATGTTAAAATGAATTTATTTTAATTGAGTCGCCCCGCGAATTTCTTCGCGTCGCGCGCCGCTTATCCCGCTTTGGATATTTTTTATAATTTTTCAGGAGAAAACCGATGCTGGAAATTTCCGAAGACGCGAAGAAAGAGTTAAACGAATATTTTAAAGATAACGAGAAAGGAACAATCAGAATTTTTCTCGCTCCCGGCGGATGCTCCGGACCCAGACTTGCCCTCGCCCTCGACGAAGCCGGGGACGACGATATGGTCGAGGAAATTGACGGCTTCAAATTCTGCATAAACAAACAGCTCGAAGATCAGATTAAATCCGCGAAAATCGACCTCACTCCCATGGGCTTTATCGTTGTTCCGGAAGTTCCCCTCCCCGACTCCGGCGGCTCCGGATGCGGCGGTTGCTGCGGCGGTTGCGGCGGAGCCTAAACATATTTCCAGCGCGATTTTTCGGGCGGTCGAAAGGCCGCCTTTTTATATTCAAGAGCTTTGCCGGCTCATAATTTTCTAATCGTTTCTTAGTATGAAAGATCTCTCCGAACTCCTCGCCGCGCCCGGAAATATTTATATTGAGCGCTCCGGACTCGCTACCTGCGCCGATATCGCCGCGGGGGAAATCGCGCGGGGACGGACTGTCGTTCTGGCCGCGAATACCTCCGTTCAGGCGCATGAGCTCTCTTCCCTCGTCCGCTTATTTATTCCCGCGCTATCGTCCGGCGACCGCGATCCGGCCCTGCCATATTGGCAAAGTCAGGCTCTCGTTTTTCCGGAAATCCGCCGGCTAGCGGACAGATCTTTCTGGTCGCGCCGCCTCTCTTCTTTCTACGGCTTATATCTCTCCCATCCGGCCTGCGTTATCGCGCCCATGCGGGACCTTCTCTTCCGCGCCATTCCCCGGGATTTTTTCGCGAGCCGCGTTCTTTCGCTGTCGCCGGGCATGGACATATCTCCGGAACTCGTCATCGACCAGGCTATTGAATGGGGCTATGAAAGGACGAATATGGTCGCCGTTCCAGGCGAGCTGGCTTCCCGCGGAGATATTCTGGACATTTATGCCTCCGGCTATAAGCATCCTTTCCGGCTGGAATTTTTTGGCGATCAATTGGAGGAGATTCGGCTTTTTGACGCGGACACGCAGCGCTCGATTAATTCGTTGCCGGAAGTCGAAATAATACCCGCCTCGGCCGCATCCCTCGCTCCAAAGGCCCGAGACGAGGTCGCGAAGAGGTTTAAGCGTCTGGAGTCGGAAGGCAAATTAAGCGAAAACGAAGCTTATTCTTTGCGAAAAAAACTTGAGGAGGGCGGAAGCGGAATTTGCCCGGGTCTGCTTTTCGCCAATTCTTCATTTTTTGAGGAATGGTTGCCCGAAGAGACCCTTTGGATCCTGCAAGGCGAATCGAAGAGCGTCGAGGCTTTTAATTCCGCCCGCGAAAACCTAAAACAGCTCCTCGAAGATCCCTCCTCCGATCTGGCGCAACCCGCGTCCCTGGCTCTGCGTCGACGTTCCCATCCCCTGCCCTGGAATGGAGCGAAGACGATCTTTAATGAATCCCTTCGCGTTGGCGTGGAGGAAAAAGGAATCAAGTTGCCGGAAAAACCCATCCATTCTTTCGCCGAATTGTTTCCCCTTGACCAGGACAGCGATCGCCCCTGGCAAACGATGGTCCGGGCCATAAAAGAATGGCAAACGACCCTGGATCAGACTATTTTCGCTTTTCCGTCGGATCGTTCCCGGAAAAAATTCGCGAAACTGGTCGAGCAAGACGGGATAATCCCTTTTACCCGCTACGCGCCGGATCAAAAAGGCGTTTTCGCCCTCGTATCGCCTTTCAAATCCGGCGCGCGCCTGGAATGGGCTAAAATCATCGCGCTGGGCGAAGAAATAGTGTTTCCTCGCGCGAGCGCGCCGCGGAGAAAAAAATCGTCCGTTTTCAAGGGTCTCGATAATTTCGCCGGTCTCAAGCCCGGCGATCTGCTGGTGCATCGGGATTACGGCATCGGCAGATTTCAGGGTTTAAGCAGGCTGAAAATCAATGACGCCGAAAACGATTTCCTCCTGCTCGAATATTCCGGAGCCGACAAACTTTACGTGCCCGTCGATAGGCTGGGACTGATCCAGATTTTTAAGGGCCAGGAAGGCGCCGCTCCTGTTCTGGATCGCCTCGGAACGCAGTCATGGGTTAATGGCAAGGAAAAAGCCCGCAAAGCCATCGAAAAAATTGCCCAGGATCTCGTCGAAATGTACGCTTATCGCAAAATCGCGAAAAGTTTTCATTACGATCCTCCAGGCGAGCTGTATCGCGAATTCGAAGCGACTTTCAATTTTGATGAAACGCCGGATCAGGCCAGAGCCATAACGGAAGTGATCGAAGATATGGACAAACCGTCGCCCATGGATCGGCTGTTATGCGGCGACGTCGGTTTCGGAAAAACCGAGGTGGCCATGCGCGCCGCTTTCCGCGCGGCTTGCGAAGGCAGACAAGTCGCATTGCTTTGCCCAACCACTGTGCTAGCCGAACAGCATTACCAGACTTTCAAGGCTCGCCTGGCCGGTTTCCCCATCAATGTAGGCTTGTTAAGCCGTTTTGTCCCCCGCGCGAAACAAAAAGAAGTTCTCGCCGCCTGCGAGCAAGGACAAATTGATATCCTGGTGGGCACCCATCGCATCCTGTCAAACGATGTGAAACTTCCCAATCTCTCCCTTCTGATTCTCGACGAGGAGCAACGCTTTGGCGTGCGACATAAAGAAAAACTCAAATCCATGAAAAAGAACGTGGACGTTCTTACTCTCACCGCTACGCCAATCCCGCGCACCCTGCAACTCTCCATGTCCGGCATTCGCGATCTCTCGATTATCGAAACCGCTCCCGTCGACCGCAAACCTGTCGCGTCCGCCTTGATTCAGCGGGACGCGGAGACGCTGAAAAAAATTATCGATCGCGAGCTCGCCCGGGAAGGCCAGGTCTTCTGGGTTTACAACCGCGTTCGCGATCTAGAGCGGGTGGCTGAATATGTCCGCGATATAGCTCCGAACGCGAGAGTGGCGATGGCTCACGGTCAGATGAGCGAAAACGAGCTGGAAACGACCATGCGCAAATTCTGGCACGGAGAGATCGACGTGCTTGTCTCGACATCCATCGTTGAATCCGGCCTCGATTTTCCCCGCGCCAACACCCTGATTGTCGATCAGGCCCAGATGTTTGGTCTGGGGCAATTATACCAATTGCGCGGCAGGGTCGGGCGAAGCGACAGGCAGGCTTACGCTTATTTCCTGGTTCCCGATCCCAAAAAACTTACGGATATCGCCGGCGAAAGGTTGCGGATTATCCTTGATATGGATTATCTCGGCGCGGGCTTTCAAGTCGCCATGGAAGATCTGCGTCTGCGCGGCGCCGGCAATATCCTGGGCGAAGCCCAGTCGGGCCATATAACCCGGGTAGGTCTTGATCTTTATTTGGAAATGCTCGAAGAAGAAGTGGCCAAAATCAAGGGCGAAGTCAAAAATACCGTTATCGATCCGGAAATGACCATCGGGGTAACCGCAAATATTCCGGAAACCTATATCCAGGATAGCCGCGAAAGACTAAAATATTACAAGATCTTGAGTTCGACAACCGATTCCCGCGAAAGAGAGGAGACAGCTCTCGACCTGCGCGACAGATTCGGTCCCTTCCCGGAAGAGCTGAAAAATTTCCTGGCTATCCTGGATTTCAAAACCTTTATTGGCAAACAACTGGCGGAAAAGGCGGAGATTCACGCCGATACCTTGAAATTACAGTGGAATAAAGACCAGACAACTATATCCCCGGAAAGCATAGTCAGGCTTCTCACGGAGCATCCGGAGATCAAGCTTGTTCCGCCGGCGGGTTTGCGCCTTCCCCTCCGGACCGATATTCCCTTTCCGGACGCGCTCAAGGAAGCCGAAGGACTTATCGGGCCTCTTGCGGAAAATGTAGAAAAAGTATAAAAAATTATATCACTGAAACTTTTTCCAACTATGAAATTTCTCGCGCCGCCATTTTTCCTTCCCGCGCTTCTAATACTTTTCTGTTGTGTAATTTCCTGCCGGAACGACAAAATTCCGGAAGGGGTAGTCGCGCGCGTCAACGGAGAAAACATCACCTTGCATGATATTCGCGCCGCCATGGATATAAAGATGGGCGCGACCGGTCAGCCATTTCCTGGCACAATCGAAGAAGCGCGTAAAAATTATATCGACGCGCTGAACGCGCTGATCGCGGGAGCGCTCATTCGGCAGGATCTAGCCAAAAAGAAATTGACAATTGGCGAAAGAGCCTATCAACTGGCTCAGGAAGAAGTAAAGGATGATTACGGTCAGGAAGATTTCCCTAAAGCGCTGGAAGAAGCCTTTATACGCGAAGAAGATTTCGAAAAACTGCTTCGCGACTTTGTGAATATGGAAGTTTTCCAGACGAGCGTTCTCTACCCGTCCATTAATATTACCGCCGAAGAAATACGTCGCTATTACGAAGAGCGCAAAGACGCCTTTGACCGTCCGGAAATATACAATTTATGCTATGTCGCCGCTCCCGCCCGGGATGAAATAATAGAATGGTGCGAGAAAGCCGAACGGGGAATTATCGAGGAAGGCGATTTTGCCCAATGCATGAAATTACCCATCGAAAACGCGCCGGCGCTCAAACAGACGAAACTCCAATCGTTAAAGCTCAATTCCTGCGCTCAACCGGAACAAAACGAGGACGTCTGGCAAACTGTTTATATCCTTGACAAGGCGCCCGCCCGCCGGCTGGGCGTAACCGAGTCTTTTCCGATAATCGAAAGAATCCTGTTGAACGAGAAAAAGAGCGAAGCTTTTAATCAATGGCTCGAAAATAAAATCAAAACTTCGCGGATCGAAGTAATCCCGACTTTTAACGAAAGTCTGGAGAAAATTGTCGAGGAAATGGATAAGGAAGTGGAATAAAAATATAAATGTGAGATAGAAGGGATCCTTATTACGGACGATCGGTTCTGACCGCGGCTCGCCGTCTTTATTTTCCGTGAATAATTGTATATTATTAGTTTTTAAATCATATTTCATTTCGCGAATCACTTTTATTATAGCTCGCCGATGGCGCGACATTTTATGGGCTTACGGCGGTCGTCCGACAGGAGCGTTTTATGGCGATTCTTTCTCCGCAAATCCGGAAAAAGCGGCTCTCCGCGCGAACGGAGATATTTATTCTTCGCGCAAAGAAGAAATTGACCGGCTCCCTCTCCAAACGCGAAGAGGACCGAATCCGCGAGCTTGAGCGTTTTTTAAGTCTGAAATTTTAACATATCGGACGTTCTAGTCATTCTTGTCTTTTCTACTGCTCTGGCCATACGTTTCGCTAAAATTGCCCAATATCGCCCGTTCGAATTTCTTCAAATCGCGATTTTTTCAATTAAGCGACCCGCGCCGGAGCGCTTTTCGCAAAACGCCGCGTCGCGCGATTGTATTCAATATCTACTAGATTTAATAAACGCCGAGAACCGGAAATTTTGGCCTTCTTATTTACCCGCGTCGTCAAGCCAGTTAAATACAAATTCCTGTTCCATTCTCTCGCTCAAACTATTGTGGACTGGACAGGATCTCAAACAACGCTCGATGCCGGCGCGTTCTTTTTCGTTATAGCCTTTCGCGGGAAAAGTAAAAACAGTTCTTATTTTCGCGATTCTGTTGGGCTGCGTCGCCATAGTCTTGCCAACGGAAAATATCGCGCCATCGATATCTATTTCCCGTCTATGGCAATAAATGCCAATGGTGTTCAGGGCGCAGGAAGCCAGGCCCAAAGCGACGAGATCCGTTGGCGAGAAATGGCTTTCGCCCCCGAAATTTTCGAACAGGGATTCGAGTGTCAGCTTCGCGCCGTTGTCTTCCCTGACGCAATCGATTCGCAAATCGCCAAGATATTCGCCTGTTATTTTCGCCATAGTTTAAAACCGCTCATATAAAATAATTATATCTAAAGTGAGATTTCCGGCTCGTTCCCGATTTTAAGAAACATTTTCCAATTTGTACACGGGGCAACGCGAGCTTGAAGCGCGTCGCGACCCTCGAAAACGAAAGCCCCGCTAAAAACGCGGGGCCAAAAAGCGCCATGGCTTTATCTACACTTTATCGATAGGCTGGTATTCCCGCCGGTTGAGATATTCGTCGAGGAGGAAAATACCCCGGGGATCGGCTCCGCTTAAATCATATCTATTAATCATGTCGTGCGCGTTTTTTTCTTCTTCGGTCTGCTCGGCGAGGTACCAATCCAGAAACTGGCAACTGCGCCAATCCCTTACGTCTTTGGCCAGGCCGTAAAGATCATTGATCAAGCCGGTGACGTATTCCTCGTGCTTAAGGGCCATTTCGATGGGTTCGCGGTAATTCTGGAAATCCCATTTCGGCGCGTCGATGGCGTCCATTTTTACGATCTGTTCCCGGTCAAGGAGATATTTGATGATCTTGTTGCCGTGATCCATCTCTTCCTGCGCCTGGATTTTATACCATTTGCCAAAACCGTCTAGACTGGCGTGGTAATAATAATTGGACATGGAGAGATAGAGGTAAGCGGAATAAAATTCCTTGCCAATTTGCTGATTCAATAAATCGCGCAATTTTTCGTCCATAGACTCTTCCTTTGTTAAAATTATTTTCTAGGAGTATAAGAAATTGAAAATCATTGTCAAGTTTTTTCTCGTTTTCCTTCCTCTCCAGGATCGTTTGCTCTAGCGATCATTGGCTCATTTTAGCGATGAAAAACTCAAAAATATCGTCGAGATTGTAATCGCCGCCGCGCGTCCTGTTCCAGGGTAGGACGAAATTTACGCCACAGCCCGCGTTACGCAGTTTTGTCGCGAGATTGATAGGAACCAGGAAAGATGGCTCCCGATCTTTCGCGCCCTGGCGAATATACAAGTATTTGGCCGCGGTCGGTCGCGTCGTATCCCCGATAAAAGCCATTGGATTCATCATATAGAATATAGAGGCGACGAACTTTTTCGGGATCAAGTTTCGCGTCGGGATCGTCGGTCCTTTCGCGCGGACTGAAATCGGTAAAATTGGCCGGTTGCCCATTGGCGTCGCCAAAAAGCTGGTTTTCCGGCGTAGCCGGACTATCCAGCCCTCCCCAGGCATCGAAGGGCGGCGTCGTTTTCAGTTGTTTTTTTAGGAACGGTAAAATCAAGATATTGAGGCGGATCGGGATCGATGACGTAATCGGTATATTCGTCGCGATCCATGATTCGAGGAACTTGCTTATCAATTTTGCCATCTCCGCCGGAGCTGTTACCAAGCCCCGCGCGAAAGCAAGTCGGGGTTTTTATAACGGATTACGTCGATATTATGGGGAATTTCACAACCCTCCTCGAGCTTTTTTTGAGCGAATCGCGCATGCCGCGAGACTAATCTCCGTCGCGCTGATCGCCGAGAGAAACAATTTTTTTATGGGCGTCTCCTGACACGGGATTTACTGACTTTCAACGGGTCGCAAAAAGAGCCCGCTAGGTCAAGCGGCTGTAGAAAGAAAAAGCGGGAACAGGGCGACTTAAACCAAAAAAGCGTCCGCAATGGACGCTTTTTGATATGGGTTGGCAGCTTCCTACTTTCCCGCGCGATTAC